>JAFAUA010000362.1 GCA_019243595.1 Acidimicrobiia bacterium | reverse complement strand
TTCGCCACCTGGGACCGCAAGCCGTGGATCGATGGCGGCGACTATGCCGTGTCGGTCCACCGACGGCAGCGCTGAGGTCAGGCGGGTTCGAGCCGAAGCCAGAGGTGCTTGAGGCCCCGAGCGACGAAGAACTGGGCGAACTCCGGGTCCTGATCGGGCGCTAGCCGGATCGCACTCACGCGATCGGCAAGCTGCTCCAGGACGATCCGCGCCTCCATACGGGCGAGGGTCGCACCCGGGCAGATGTGGGGTCCCGCTCCGAAGGAGAGGTGGTCGCGCTGGTTGGTGCGATCGATGCGGAACTCGTCGGGATCGTCGAACTTCGTGTTGTCACGGTTCGCCGAGCCGAGACAGACCTGGACAACGGTGTCGGTATCGAGCTCGGTGTCGCCCACGGTCGTGGGCTTGAGGCAGGTTCGGAACAGGGACTGCACCGGAGCGTCGATGCGGAGCGACTCTTCGACGATTGCCTCGGCGACGGTGGTCGGGTCTCGACGCAGCTCCGCAAAAAGGCCGGGTGCGCGAGCGAGCGAGTAGAGCAAGTTGCCGAGCAGGTTTCTGGTCGTCTCGTTACCGGCCAGGATCAGGATCATCATCTGCGTGCGCACGGCGACAGGGGAGAGCGGCTGGCCGTCGAGGTCGGCCTCGATGAGCCTGGTCATGACATCGTTGGGTCGGTCGGTCATGCGGAGCCGCTCGGCGATGAGCTCGTCGACGTAGTCGCTGAACTCGGGGTGGAGGCCCCCGATGCCGGTGGTCATGACCTCGGTCGAGTTCTCGACCATCTCGTCTGACATCCGCCGGAACCTGTCGGCGTCTTCCTCGGGAATGCCGAAGGTGAAGGTCATCGCCCGAACCGGGATGGGATCGACGAGCGTGGGAACGACATCCACTGCCTCGCCCGTCACGATCTCGGTGAGGATGCTGCGCGTCAGGTCTCGCACGTAGGGCTCGACCGGCTTCAGGCGGCTGGGCGCGATGGCACCGTTGATGACGCGCCGAATGCGACCGTGGCGCGGTTCGGGGATCGACGGGAGGATCTGCTCCTCTTCAGGAAGGTCGGGGTTGTAACCCATCGATCCGCCGAATTCCCAGATCTGGCGCAATACGTGGTCGACGTCGTCGTAGCGGGTGACGGTGCGGGTACGGCCGCCCATGCCAACGGGCAGACCGGGCTCGGCGCGGAGGGCTCGATACCGCTCGTGCGCGCTCAGGTACTCGCGGTCTTGATCCGGTTCCACAGTGGCTCCTTCTAGCGCCCCGTCCACCGCGGGGGTCGCTTCTCGAGGAAGGCGCGGATGCCTTCCTGCATGTCGGCCGTGTCCACCAAGCTTCGTCCGGCCTCGGTCGTGGCCGCCCAGCCCTCGGCGTCGAAGCGGCGGGCCGCCTCGTTGATGGCGCGCAAGCAGCTCTGCACGGAGAGCGGGGCGTTCTTGCAGATCCGCGCGGCGAGCTCAAGAGCCGCGCTGAGCGCCTCACTGGGAGCTGCCACCACGTTGACGAAGCCGGCCGCGTGGGCCCGGTCGACGTCGATGGGTTCGCCGGTGAGAACCAACTCCCGGGCGAGGTTCAGCGGCAGAACCTGCGGGCCCCGGAAGAGGCCCCCGCTGCTGGGGAGGGCGCCGATGGCGACCTCAGGCAGACCGAAGCTCGCCGTGGTCGACGCAACGACGAGATCGCAGGCGAGCACCATCTCCATGCCGCCGCCGAGCGCAGGCCCTTCCACGGCGGCGATGAGCGGCTTGCGTCGCTCCCGCCGGATGAGGCCGTATTCGCCTCCCCGCTCGGTGACGTAGTCGCCGCCGGCGGTTAGGTCGCTTCCGGCGCTGAAGATCGCCAGTGTGCCCGTGAGGATCCCGACCCAGAGGTTGGGGTCATCGTCGAGCCGGTTGAACGCCTCGTCGAGAGCGTCGGCCATGGCCCGGTCGACAGCGTTGCGCTTCTGCTCTCGCCGCATGGACACCACCAGCACGTGATCGCGCTGTTCGGCGTCGACCAAAGTTTGAGGCATAAGCCTTAACGATACAGTACGGTGTATTGCGAACTATGTCCGTCGCCGACGAGTTTGACTTCGACCCGGTCGCTCTGAAGAAGAAGTACGACGAGGAGCGCGACAAGCGGCTGGCAATGCGCCCAGAAGGCCTGGCGCAGTACCGCGAGCTGACCGGCGAGCTGGAGCACTACGCCGTCGACCCGTACACCCCGGTCGAGGAGCGGCCGCCTAAGCGGGTCGAGACCGACGTCGTGATCATCGGCGGCGGCTTCGGCGGGATGCTCGCCGCCGCCCGCCTGACGAAGGAAGGCATCGACGACTTCCTCATCACCGAACGCGGCGGTGACTTCGGCGGCACCTGGTACTGGAACCGGTACCCGGGTGCGCAGTGCGACGTCGAGTCCTACATCTACCTGCCGCTCATCGAAGAGGTCGGCACGGTTCCGTCCGAGAGGTACGCGCATCAGCCCGAGATCTTTGCCCACTGCCAGGCGTTCGGCCGGACATTCGACCTGTACCGCCGTGCCCTCATGCACACCCGCGTCACCGACGCCCGCTGGGACGA
>JAFAUA010000235.1 GCA_019243595.1 Acidimicrobiia bacterium | reverse complement strand
GCACCACCCTTCACGATCTGGTCGAACACATCGGTGAGCTGCTCGCCGAGGAAGACCGAGATGATCGCAGGCGGTGCCTCGTTGGCGCCCAGCCGGTGGTCGTTGGTGGCCGACGCGACTGATGCCCGGAGCAGACCCCCGTACTTGTGCACGGCGCGGATCACTGCCGAGCAGAACACAAGGAACTGCGCGTTCGCATGGGGAGTGTCCCCGGGAAGCAGGAGATTCCCCTCGGTCGCGTTGCCGAGTGAGAAGTTGATGTGCTTGCCTGACCCGTTGATCCCCTCGAACGGCTTCTCGTGGAACAGGCACTCCATGCCGTGCTTCTCGGCCACACGCTTCAGCATCACCATCATGAGCTGCTGATGGTCGGCCGCAACGTTCGCCCGCTCGAACATGGGCGCCAGCTCGAACTGGCCGGGGGCGACCTCGTTGTGGCGTGTCTTGGCCGGGATCCCGAGCTTGAACAGTTCGTTCTCGGAGTCGAGCATGTAGGCGAGGACACGCTCAGGGATGGCGCCGAAGTAATGATCGTCGAACTCTTGGCCCTTCGGGGCCCTCGCGCCAAAGAGCGTCCGCCCGGCGTTGAGGAGATCTGGCCGTGAGAGGAAGAAGCTCCGGTCGATGAGGAAGTACTCCTGCTCGGCGCCGGCGAACGACACAACGGCGTCAGGATCCTCGTGACCGAACAGGCGAAGCACCCGTTCGGCCTGCTTGGCCATCGCCTGTTGTGACCGCAGCAGCGGCGTCTTGTGGTCGAGGGCCTCACCGGTCATCGAGATGAACACCGTCGGGATGCAAAGCGTGTTGCCGTTGGGATTCTCGAGGATGTACGCGGGACTGGTCGCGTCCCAACCGGTGTACCCGCGAGCTTCGAACGTGTTGCGCAACCCTCCGCTGGGAAAGCTCGACGCGTCCGGCTCTCCTTGGGTGAGCGTCTTGCCGGCGAACTCGGCGATCGACGAACCATCGCCGCCGGGTTCGAGGAAGCTGTCGTGCTTCTCCGCGGTGAGGTGGGTGAGCGGATAGAACACGTGGGCGTAGTGGGTGGCGCCCTTTTCCATCGCCCAGTCCTTCATGTGCGCGGCCACGATGTCAGCCACGCTCGGATCCAGCGGCTGGGAGTGTTCGATCGTCGCCATCACCGACTTGAAGACCGGCTTGGGCAGCCGCTTCTGCATCTCCGCCTTGGTGAAGACGTTCTGACCAAAGACCGCGCCCGGTTTGTCAGGCCGCGGGAAGATCCCCGCAGGCCGCTCGTAGCCTTTTACTGCCTCGATGGCCCGCAGGCGGCTCTTACTTCCGCTCATTGATCGCTCCCCCCTGGGTTCCCCGGCTCAGTCCACGGCCCGTGCCGCCAGTCGTGTGGACCTCTCGGCTGAACCTAAGCGAGACGAGTATCCGGCAGGTTTCCGCCCTGTGAATGCTTCCCGTGCCGTCCCGGGAAGCCCGTCAATTAACTCGGCGGAAATCATCGGGCCCGGTCGTCCACCCACTCCCGGCCCATGGGCAGCGACTGCGACGTGGTTACGTGGTCACCGCTCGGGCTTGGCAAGGATGCCCGCCGCCTCGGCTTCGCTGATCCATGCCGGTTCAGCCGGTGCCGCCGGTACGACCAGCAGCGGAACGGTAAGTCGGCGGACGAGATCGTGGACGGCGCCGGGGCCGAGGTGGTGCGCACCTCGGCTACTCCCGACGACGAGGGCGAGGGCGGGCGCCGCGTCGAGATGCTCGGCCAGCCCAACCGTCACGCCTACCGGGTCGGCAATGCCAACTCGCTGCACGCGAGCCGAGCCGAGCGGTAGCCGGCGGGAGACGTTGGAGAGGTAGGCGTCGACCTCGTAGGACGGGCCGTGTGTGCGCGTGAAGTGCTGCGGACGTCGCACGTCTGCGAGCACGGGCTCAAAGACCGTGACGATCCGAATGCCGGCCCCCAACGCCTCCGCTACCGAGGCCGCCGCACCCAGGAGCGGATCGGGATTCCTGCGGCCGTCGACGGCGACCACGACGTCGTCCCCGAACGCGCCGACGTCGACCTTCGGGCCGACGACAAAGAGCGGCCGGGTCGCCCGCGCGATGAGCCGGGAACCGATGGAACCGAGGATGGCTGCTGTCGCACGCGTGTGGTCGTGGCTGGCAACGCAGACGACGGTGGCGGCGTCGCTCACGTGCTCGAGAAGGACGCCAACGGCGTCGGGTCCGACGATGACTTGCTCGTCGACCTCGACGCCCACCGGTGCGAGCCTGCTTGCGTCGCGCACGTGCGCACGCATCGTCTTGGCATCGCCGTCGGTCGCGACACCGACGAGGGTGATCGACGCCCCAGCCCTGCGGGCGAGGACACCCGCAGGCTGAACGGCGAGGCTCGAGAACTGCGAGCCGTCGATCGGCACGGTGATGGTGTGAACAGACATCGCTCCGTCCCCTTCCGGCCTGATCCTACGATCAGCCTCTTGACTGTTTCCTGATCAATTGATTAGGATCATCGCATGGCACAGTCGACAGCGCAAGAGAGAAATCTGCGGCCCTCGGCGGACGCGACGAGAGAGCGCATCCTTGCGGCAGCGCTGGACCTGTTCTCGGAGCGGTCGTTCGAAGGCGCGACGACTCGAGAGATCGCGGCCCGCGCCGGCGTCACCCAGCCGCTGCTGAACTACCACTTCAAGACGAAGGACGAACTCTGGCGCGCCGCGGTCGACGGGCTGTTCGACGAGCTCGACGCTGCACTCACAGCCCGCCAAGAGGGCCTGCGCGGCGTCGACGACCTCACCGTCGCTCGCCTTCTGATCCGCGAGTTCGTCCACTTCTCGGCCACGCATCCGCAGCTGCATCGGATCATCACCCAGGAGTGCAAGAACGACAGTCCTCGCATGGACTGGCTGGTCGAGCGGCACATCCGCCGCAACTACGACGCAGTGACGGCGATCTTCGAACGCCTCGTGGCGGCCGGCCACGTCCCCAATATCCCGGCGCCGCACCTCTACTACATCCTCACCGGCGCCGGGCCCACCATGTTCGTGCTTGCGCCCGAGTGCCGCCGCCTCGCCGGTATCGACCCCGAGGCGCCTGAGGTTGTCGATGCCCACGCCGACGCGGTCATCGAGCTCATCTTCGGACACCGAGCGGAGGAGCGGACATGAACCACGACATGGAGCTGGCATATCTCGGGATCGAGGTACCCGACCCGTCCTCGCTCACGCCCTTCTTCGGCACCGCCATCGGGCTGCTGCCCGGCGAACCCGGGGGTGCGGGCGTGGCGACGTGGCGCAACGATGACAAGGCCCACCGGCTGATCGTGCGGTCCGGCCCCGCGAACGACGCCGTGTTCCTCGGTCTCGAAGCGGTCGACGACGATGCCTTCGACGCCGTGCGTGATCGACTCGAACGTGCCGGGTGCACCGTCAACGACGGCACGCCCGACGACCTCGACAGCCGGCGGGTGCGACGCCTGATGCGGACGATGAGCCCGTGGGGTGTCGACGTCGAGGTGGTGTCCGGGCTTCAAGGTGCAACGACACCCTTCGCGTCGGCGCTCATGCCCGGCGGGTTTCTCACCACGGACGTGGGATTCGGCCACGCCGTGTTCGCCACCGCCGCGTTCGACGAGGGCCACGACTTCCTCGTCGGCGGACTTGGATTCGAGCAGTCCGACTTCCTCGAGATGGAGCTCGTGCCCGGGCTCGATCTCGACGTGCGCTTCTACCACTGCAACGCGCGGCATCACACCATCGCGCTGGCCAAGGCGCCCTTCGAGCTACCACAGCGGCTTCACCACTTCATGGTCGAGACCAACGACCGTGACGACGTTGGGGCCGCGTGGGACAGGGTGTGGGCGACCGACCTCGCCATCGCCAACGGACTGGGCCGTCACGACAACGACGGCATGTTCAGCTTCTATGTCACGAGCCCGGCGGGGTTTCAGGTCGAGGTCGGCCACGGAGGACGCGTCATCACCGATCCGTGGCTGGACAACCGGCGCTACGAGCGCATCAGCGCGTGGGGCCACCAACCGGTCAAGCGGTGATGGGTACCGACGCCGACTTCGATGCCGACGTCGCCATCGTCGGCTGCGGGCCGGTTGGCAGCACGCTGGCGATCCTCCTCGCCCAGCTCGGGCGCACCGTCGTCGTGCTCGAGCGCCACGTGCAGCCCTACCCGCTGCCCAGGGCCGTGCACTTCGACGACGAGGTCGGACGCATCTTCCAGTCCTGCGGCATCGGAGCGGAGGTGCGCGCGATCAGCGAGCCCGCCGACACCTATGAGTGGCGCAACGCCGCCGGCACCGTGCTGCTGCGGTTCGGGCGCAGCGCCGAAGGCGGCTCGGGATGGCCGCTGTCGTCGATGTTCAACCAGCCGACCCTCGAGGCGCTGCTCGACCAACGAGCCCGCGAGCTTCCCGGGATCTCGATACGGCGCGGCTTCGCAGTGACCACGATCGACCAGCGCGAGGAGGCCGTGGTGGTCCGCGGCGAGGACGGCGACGAGGTTCGCGCCCGCTGCCTCGTGGGCTGTGACGGCGCGAACAGCAGCGTGCGTTCCCTTTCCGGAATCCCGGTGCACGACCTCGGTTTCTTCTTCGACTGGCTCGTCGCCGACGTCATCCTCAACGAGGAGCGCGTCTTCGATCCTCTCAATGTCCAGATCTGCGACCCGGCGCGACCGACGACGGTTGTGTCGGGCGGTCCGGGACGCCGCCGCTGGGAGTTCATGCGTCTCGCCCACGAGACGCTCGACGAGCTCAACAGCGAGGCGCGGGCGTGGGAGTTGCTGGCTCCTTGGGACGTCCACCCCCGCAACGCCCGACTCGAGCGTCACTGCGTCTACACGTTCGGGGCCCGCTACGCCGAGCAGTGGCGTGCGGGACGGATCCTGCTGGCCGGAGACGCCGCCCACCTCATGCCGCCCTTCGCCGGCCAGGGAATGTGCGCAGGCATCCGGGACGCCGCCAACCTGGCCTGGAAACTGGACCTCGTGTTGCGCGGTATTGCGCGGGAGGGACTGCTCGACACCTACCAGGCCGAGCGCCTGCCCAGTGTGCGGCAGGCCATCGACTTCTCGATGGGACTCGGCAAGGTGATCTGTGTCGCCGATCCCGTCGAGGCCGCGGGTCGAGATCAGGCCATGGCCGCCGCCGTCGGGCCCGAGCCCGCGGAGGTGCCTCCCTTCCCGCCGCTCGAAGCGGGCGTCCTGCACGCAACGGCGCCGCATGCCGGAGAACTGTTCGTTCAAGGCAACGTGCGCGGCCAGTTGTTCGACGACGTGCACGGCGCCGGATGGCGCCTCGTCTCAGTCGACCTCGACACCCGGGCTGTGGACACGCGCGCCGTCGAGTGGTTCGAGGCCATTGGCGGACGGATGGTTGTCCTCAGCGGCGCAGCCGCCCTGTATGGACGCTGGTTCTCCGACCGCGGTGTGACGTGCGCGTTGCAGCGCCCCGACTTCCACCTCTACGGCTGCGCGACCGGCGCCGCGGGGGCAACGGCGCTCCTTGACGATCTCCGCTCTGATCTCTCCACCTCGCTGCAAGGAGCCACCACATGAAACTCGCCAACTGCAACGGCCGTGCCGCGCTCGTCCTCGGCGACGAGATCGCAGACGTCGCCGAGCTGTCGAACGGGCGCTTCGGCCCCGACCCCATGGCCGTCTACGACGACTGGAGCGCGTTCGTCGAGTTCGCGCCGGGGGTGCGCACGGGCACCGGTCCGCTGGTCGAAGCCCAGCTGCGGTGTCCCGTCCCGACGCCCCGCCAGGTGTTCGCCATCGGGATCAACTACCGGAGCCACGCCGAGGAATCGGGCATGGCAGTCCCCGACGTACCCGCCACCTTCACGAAGTTCCCCGCCTCCTTGGCCGGCCCGTACGACGACGTCGAGATCGTCGGCGAGACGGTCGACTGGGAGGTCGAGCTGGTTGCCGTCATCGGCGCTCGTGCCGACCGCGTGGCGGAGGCCGATGGCTGGGCGCGCGTCGCCGGCCTCACCGTCGGCCAGGACATCAGTGACCGGCATCTCCAGTTCGCGGCGGGCGGGCAGTTCTCGCTCGGCAAGTCGCGGCGGGGCTACGGGCCGATGGGACCCTGGGTCGTCACCGTCGACGAGGTTCCCAACCCCGGCGACCTCGCACTCGGCTGCTCGGTCGACGGCGAAAAGGTGCAGGACGCTCGGACGAGCGATCTCATCTTCAGTGTCCCGAGGCTCGTCGCCGACCTGTCGGCGGTCGTCCCGCTCCTGCCCGGCGACGTGATCTTCACCGGGACGCCGGCTGGGGTCGGCATCGCCCGCAAACCGCCGCGCTTCCTGCGGCGCGGCAACGTGCTCGAGTCCTGGATCGAGGGCATCGGCACGATCGTCAATCGGTGTGCGTGACGCAGCCGTGATCATCCTGCCGCACGCTGAAACGCCGTTCGTGCCACCGGTCGACCGGGACATGCTCCCATCGGAGCGTCGGGAGTTCGTGCGAACGCACCGCACATGCGTCTTCGGCTATGGCCGCCACCGCGACGGACCGGCAATGTCGGTCGTCTACTACGTGCCCACGGACAGCGACGAACTCCTCGTATCGACGATGGCCGGTCGCAGCAAGGCGGCCGCCGTGGCGCGCAATCCGAAGATCAGCCTCTGCGTCCTGGACGAACGTTGGCCGACCGCGTACCTCCAGGTCTATGCCAACGCCACGGTCGATCGCGACCCGGAACTCGTCATCGATGTCATGGTGGCCGTCGGCGAGCGGATGTCGGGCCAACCGATCGGCGAGGAGGCCCGGCCATTCGTCCGCGCTATGGCCGAGGAAGAAGAACGCGTCGTGATCCGCTGCCGGCCGTACTCGACCTTCGCCCAGCCGCCGCGCCACCTCCATCACAACGACCAGAAGGAACCGCTCACGCACTGGACCTCCGGGAGCATCCCGTGGGATTCTCCGGATCCGTCGTGAGCAGCGGTCGTGTCCGGGGATCAACCTGCGCCGGGACAAGGCGCTGAGTGACCTCTTCGTCGCCATCGTCTGACGGGGGCGACGCTGTCCTCGTCGTGAATCCGAGGTCGGGTGGCGGTAAGGCGAGGCAACACGACCTCGTCAACGAATGCCGTGCCCGCGGCGTCGAGGCTGTGGTGTTCGAGCGGGGCGACGACCTGGCGGCGCTGGCGCGGACGATCGTGGCGAGGGGCGCGAACGTCGTCGGGATGGCCGGCGGTGACGGGTCGCAAGGCGTCGTCGCTGCCGTCGCTGCCGAGCACGACCTTCCGTTCGTGTGCGTGCCGGCCGGCACGCGCAACCACTTCGCCCACGGCCTCGGCGTCGACGGCACGGACGTCGTCGGCGCGCTCGACGCCTTCTTCGACGGTCCAGAGCGGCGAGTCGACCTCGCACAGGTGAACGGCCGCGTGTTCGTGAACAACGCTTCGATGGGCGCGTACGCCAGGATCGTGCAGTCGAAGGACTACCGCGACGCCAAGCTGCGCACGGTGATTGAGTCTCTGCCCGATCTCGTCGGGCCGAAGGCGGCGCCCTTCGATCTCCGCTTTCAGGATCCCGACGGGTCCGAGTGCACGGGGACGCCGCTGTTGCTCGTCTCCAACGACCGCTACGAGCCGAATCCAAGGCCCACCAGTGGCACAAGGGGAAATCTCGACGGCGGCGTGCTCGGTGTCGTCGCCGCCCGCCCGGCGCGTCCGCTGCCACGGGTGACGGAGTGGACGACTCCGGCTTTCCAAGTCGACTCCGGCGGACCCATCGAGGTCGGCCTCGATGGGGAGGCGGTCACGCTCGAGCCGCCACTTCTCTTCGAATCCTTGCCCGCCGCGCTTCGAATCCGGGTAGCGCCCCGTCGGCGGCGGTGATGAGCGCGGCCGGCCGGCGTTGGTCGCCGAGACCGAGGCCAACGGCATTTCTCGTGCGCCGCGCCCCATGACGGCGGGCGGCGTCGGGCGGACACTCGTTGACAGAAAGTCCAACGTCAATCAGAAGGAGTGTTCGAAATGCTGCGTTCTCTGTCCAACAAGCTCGTACTGCGGGGAGCCGCGGCGGTCCTCATCGGGCTCGTCGCCGTCGCGTGGCCGTCGATCACCGTCGGCGCCTTCGTGTTCCTCTTCGCCGTCTACACCTTCGCAGACGCCATCCAGCAGGCGTCGATCGCCCTCTCCAGTGAGAAGGCAGGCCCGGTCGCCGGGCACCTCCTGCTCGGTCTGCTCGACATCGCCGCTGGCGTCGTCGCGCTGGCGTGGCCGGGAATCACTGCTGCCGTCCTCGTGATCTGGGTCGGGGCCTGGGCAGTCGTGACCGGCGGCGTCGAGATCGGCATGGCGTTCAATCGCGGCGAAACCGGCGGAGAGCGCGCCACGTGGGCGCTCGCCGGCGTCGTCTCGGTGCTCTTTGGTCTGGTCGTGTTCGTCCGCCCGGACGTCGGCGCCGTGTCGCTCGCCGTCACCTTTGGGATCTTCGCCATGGCTCTCGGGCTCAGCCAGATCGTGCTCGGCACCCGGGTGCGCCACACCGACAAGGTCGTCGGTCATGCGCTCAGCCACGCCGCGTGATCAGCAGCAACTCAGTGGACAACGGCGGCCGTCATCGGCCGCCGTTGTCGCGCCTTGCGGCGTCCGACGGGGCGTACGATCCCGGCGTGGAACCGGACGATCCCCGGATCCGAGCGATCGTCAAGGCGGTGGCGTCCGCGCTGCGAGAGCAGCTGCCGGCTGTCGCCGCCGACGTCGAACAGGCGATCGTCGACGCCATCCCTGACCTCGCAGGCGACGACGCTGCTGCGCTCCGTGCCGGCATCGGGGACAGCGTGGACGCCGTCCTGCGCGTCCTGGCCGAAGACTCCTCGCCCGAGGCACCACCGGCCGCCATCGAGGATGCTCAGCGATTTGCTCAACGGGGCGTGCCTGCCGTTGTGCTCATCAGGGCCTACCGCGTCGGGCAAGCCCGCTTCCTCGCTCTGTGTATGGATCAACTGCTCGGCCAGACCGACGGCGACGGCGTCGAGGTGCAGGCGAGTCGGGCAATGGTCGCGGCCGCGTCGCAGTACAGCGACCACGTCGTCGAGAAGGTCGTGTCCGCGTACGAAGAGCATCGCGACGCCTGGGTACGCGACCGCAGCGCAGTGCTGGCCATGCGAATCCGCGCTGTCCTCCGCGGCGATGCCGTCGACATCAGCGCGACGGAGCGCACGCTGGGGTACCGATTCGACCGCGACCACCAGGCCCTTGTCCTGTGGGTGGACGACCACGAGCTCGATGCACACGCGCGCATGAGGCGGGTCGTGCGGGCGCTCGGCGACTTCGCCGGCGACGGCGGCCCGTTGGTCGTGCCCTTGGATGAGTCGACCATGTGGGCCTGGCTCCCAGTGGCGTCGAGCGTCTTGGCCGGTGACGAGCTCGCCGTCGCCGTCAAGGCCGAGCCATCCGTCATCGCCGCCGTGGGTGAGCCGGTGCGCGGTCTCGAGGGCTTCCGGCGCAGCCACCGCCAGGCCACTGATGCCCGCGGCGTCGCACTCGCTGCCGGCCCTGCTCGGATGACCATCACGCCGTTTGCCGACGTCGCGCCCATCAGCATGTTGTGCAGGGATCTGGAGGCGGCGCGCGACTGGGTCCACGAGACCCTCGGCGAGCTCGCAATCGAGTCGGCTCGAAACGAGGGTCTCCGCGAAACGGCGCTCGTGTTCTTGCAGACGGGCGGCAGTTACACGGCGACTGCGGAGCAGCTCTTCCTGCACCGCAACACCGCGCAGTACCGCGTGCGCAAAGCAGAAGAGGCCCGGGGTCGACCGTTGCGAGACGGACGCCTCGACGTCGAGCTCGCCCTCTTGGCCTGCCGGTGGTTGAAGGGAAGTGTCCTCCGCCCGCCGGCGCCGTAAGTCCTGTACGGCTCACCCGTGATCAGCGTCAGGCGGTGCGGAGCGCTTCGGTGGGTGCGAGGCGGGCAGCCCGCACGGCGGGGAGTGCGCCCGCGAGGGCGCCGATGGCGAGTGAGGCCGTCAACCCTCCGGCCCAGGCCAGGGCGGGCACCACGATGCTCCAGTGCTTTGCGCTGGCGTACAGGGCGGTGGCGCCGACACCGAGGACGACACCGACGGCACCCCCGAGGAGCGACAGCAGCACCGCCTCGGAGAGGAATTGGGTCCGGATCTGCCCGCGCGTCGCGCCCAGGGCTCGCCGGAGGCCGATTTCGGACCGTCGCTCGAGAACGGCGATGACCATCACGTTGGCGACTCCCACCCCGCCGACGAGCAGGGCGACGGCTCCGAGGCCGATGAACAACCCCGTCAGGGCGTTCTTGGCCGTGGCGCGGGCGACGAGCGCATCGGAGGGTCGGCTGACGCTTACTTCGTTGGGTGCTTCGGGGTTGGCGGTCGCCGCGAGCACGGACCGCACGTCGGCGACCCGGCTGGTCGCGGCGCGCACGTAAACAGTCGTGGGGTGGCGGTCGAAGCCGAGGTATCGCTCGGCTGCGGGGAACCCCACGAGCACCGAGCGGTCGATCTCGGCCGCGAGGGGAGCCGGTCTCAGGATGCCGGCGACGTAGAACCACTGGTCGCCAACCCAGATGCGTTCGCCGGGGAACACGCGGGAGATGCCCAGACGGTCGGCCGCGGCCGCGCCCAACACGGTCACCGGCTCGGTAGCGGTCGCGGGGTTGAGGAAGGCGCCGCGCGCAACGGTGGTGCCCACAGCCGCAGGGAGGCCGAGGCTCGTGGCCTGCACGACGAGAGCGTTGGTGTGGATCTTGTTGATGAGCGGACTGCGGTAGGCGTTGGCGTCCGTCGAACCGATCTCGGCGACGGTGGTGACCGGCGCGATCCGATCGATCATGCTCGGCGCCGCAAAGGGCAGCTTGGCGGCCGTGCCGAGCACGGTCTGGCCGTTGGTCACCGTGAGAAGGTTGGTGCCCAGTCGATCGATCTCGGCGAGCAAGCCCGCCTCGGATGAGGACGACAGGCCGAGCACGGCGACCATGGCTCCGATGCCGATGGCGATGCCAACCGCGGAGAGGCCGGCCCGCAACCGCCGCGTGCGCAGCCCGACGCTCGCGAGACGGCAAACGTCTCCGAGCCCAAGTTGCGCGGCGACCGGCACTGTCGGCTTGCTCACCACTCGCGGCCCGGTGGTTCGGCTGGCTGAGCGGCGGTGTCGGCGACGATGCGTCCGTCGCGCATCTCGACCTGCCGCGGCATGCGATCGGCGAGGTCGCGATCGTGCGTGATCACGACGATGGTGGCGCCGGCGGCGTGGAGCCCCTCGAGCAGATCCACGATGGCCCCACCGTTGGCGCTGTCGAGGTTCCCGGTTGGTTCGTCGGCAAGGACGATGGCAGGACGACCGACCAGGGCGCGGGCGATGGCAACGCGTTGGCGCTCGCCCCCGGACAGCGTCGTCGGCCGCGTTGCGCCGCGGTGTCCGAGCCCCACGCGGGCGAGCGATTGAACCGCCCTCGCCCGACGGTCGCCGAGACGCGCTCCGGCGTACAGCATCCCGTCGGCCACGTTGTCGAGGACCGACTGGTGTTCGGCGAGGAAGAACTGTTGGAACACGAACCCGATGCGCTGGGCTCGCAGGGCCGCCAGTTCGCGATCGGAGAGGTGGTTGGTATCGAGCCCGGTGATGCGGACACGACCGCTGGTAGGGCGGTCGAGGGTGCCGACGATGTGGAGGAGCGTCGACTTCCCCGACCCCGACGGGCCGACCACGGCGACCATCTCGCCCTCGTCGATCCGCAGGCTCACGCCGCGAAGTGCTTCGACCGGTGGTTCGCCGGGGTAGCTCTTCTTGACGTCTTCGAGCTCCAGTACGGGCGCGGTCATGAGTTGGCAACCGCAACCTTCTCGCCGGCGTGCACGTTGGGCCCGCTGACCTGCACGAGGCCCTCGGCGTCGTCGAAGAGTCCGAGGGTCACCGATTCCACGTGGCGTGCGCCGTCGGCTGCGATCACGTCGAGGCCGTAGCCACCGCCGCCCAGGGCCAACAGCGCCGTGACCGGGACAGCGAGGGCATGGTCGGCGCTCGCGGTGACGATCGAGACCTGCACGGGCGCGGCGTCGAGGTTGCCGGTGACGGCTGCGTCGGTGGGGGTGATCACGACGTCGACCGTGGGCGGGGCGTTCGAGTCCGGGCCGGTCGATGCGGGCCGGGTGGCGACGGTGCCGACTGCGGTGACGGTGCCGCTGGTCGTCCGGTTGTCAGGAAGGGTGATGGTCACCGGGTCGCCCGCCTTGATCTCGGATTGGGAGGCGGCGTCGAGCTTCACCGTGATTTGACGGGTGGTCGAGGTGATGTCGAGCGCCGGCGAGCCGGGTTGGACGGGGGCGCCGAGCTTGGGTGGCACAGCTGCGATGCGCACGGGCCCGGGCTCGAACACGACGGAGCCAAGCCGCAGCTCGCCGGTCATCGGCAGCCCGAGCGCGCGCTGGAGGGCGGCGACGGCTGTGACTGTGGCGCTGGTGAACGTCACCGATCCGGCCAGACCGGAGCCGTAGCCCAGGTCGGCGAGGTTCTGGTTGAGCTCGGCGACGTCCGAGCCGGCGCTCATCCCGGCGCGGAATGTGCGCCACGGGGTCACCGATCCGTACAGCAGAGGGACGGACCGGGTGCTCACCGAGAACAGAGGTTGACCGCGGGTGATGACCTGGCCGACAGCCGGGAGCGCCGTGTACATGGAGGTCGGTCCGAACGCGAGCGCCGACGAATGGGCATCCTCGGCCGCCGCCCGCGCTGCGGTATAGCCCTGCACTGCGGCGCTCACCTCGGATGTGGCTTGGGTGAGGGTCTGCGCCGCGGACCAAGCCTTCAGATCGGCTTGGCTGACGGCGTCGGGGTCGGTGCCGACGGGCTGCAGCACGCTGGTCGCTCCCGCGAACCCGAGGGTGCCGTCGACCAGACGCTGGGACGTGATGGTCTTCTCGGTGATCGTCGTCTCCGACGAGGACCTCTCGACGATGCCGACAGGCTTCGGAGAACCGGATCGGAGCGCGGCCCACGTGCCCGCCGCCGCCCCGGCAACCGCGAGGACGACGGCGACTGCGACAGCACGCCGAGGCAGTCGGCGATTTCCGGTCACCCGCCGAGGCCACCGGTGGAGGGCAACTGCGCCTTGCAGGCGTCCATCGCCCGCTGAAACTCCGGCGTCGGCGACTGACCGCCCGGTGGTGACGTGTGGACCGCGTCACCCGAAAACGTCGGGTCGGGAAACTCCGGGACCCCGTGGCCGCGGATGCATTTGGCCCAGCTCAACCACGCCTGCTGTTGGGCGGCGGTGAGCTGTTGGCCTCTGGAGTTCCACGGAGATGGCAGGTCCTTGCAGGCTTGGAGAGCACGCTGGAACCCGGGCGAATGCGGGTCGATCCCGGAGGTTCGGTAGCCGTAGCCGCCGCCTGGTGTCAGCGACGGATCCGGGAAGTTCGCGGTGCCGTGGCTCCGCATGCACTCGGAGTAGGCTTGAGCTTGGGCGAGCGGCGTCTGTCCGGACGGACTCGATCCGCCCGCCTCGGCGGTCGTTGTGGTCGGCTGCGAGCGAGCGGTCGCAACCGTCGGCGGGTTCGATCCGCCGGAACAGGCGGCGACGCCGACTGCCATGGCGACGGCCGCGGCCGCCCAGAACTTCGATCGACGCATCATTGCTGCATTACGGCCGACGTTGTGTTGCCAGCACGTATGTGGTTTTCAATACACCGGCGATACGGCCTGCCGCGTACCCTCGAGCAAGGTGCGAGTGCTGATTGTCGAGGACGAACCTTGGATGGCAGAAGGCATCCGCGATGGCCTGCGCCTGGAGGCGATCGCGGCTGACATCGCCAGTGACGGCGACACGGCGCTCGAGCTGTTGAGCGTCAACGCCTACGACATCGCCGTCCTCGATCGAGACATCCCGGGGCCGTCGGGCGACGAGATCGCCAAGACGATCGTCGCCTCCGGTGCCGGGACGCCGATCCTCATGCTGACGGCTGCCGATCGGCTCGACGACAAAGCGTCGGGCTTCGAGCTTGGTGCCGACGACTACCTCACCAAGCCCTTCGAGCTCCGAGAGCTCGTCCTCCGTCTCCGAGCGCTCGACCGCAGGCGTGCCCACAATCGGCCGCCGGTACGAGAGATCGCAGGTCTGCGGCTCGATCCCTTCCGGCGCGAGGTCTACCGCGACGGCCAGTACGTGGCACTCACCCGGAAGCAGTTCGCCGTGCTCGAAGTGCTCGTCGCGGCCGAAGGCGGTGTCGTGAGCGCCGAAGAGCTACTGGAACGCGCGTGGGACGAGAACACCGACCCGTTCACCAACGCCGTGCGCATCACGGTGTCGGCATTGCGTAAGCGCCTCGGCGAGCCGTGGATCATCGCCACCGCGGCCGGCGTCGGCTACCGCATCGATGCACAACCCGGCGTGGGATACGAGGGCGGAGAGGGTGGATAGAGCGCCCGGGTTGAGCGTTCGCCTCAAGCTGACCCTGAGCTACGCCGGCTTTCTGATGCTCGCCGGCGTCGTCCTGCTCACCGCCGGGTACTTCTCCCTTTCGCGCGGCGTGCACCCCGGCGTGATCTTCATCGTGCGAAGCCACGCCGACCTCCTGCGCAACTTCGCGCCGGTCGCGGGCTTCGTGATGAGCTTCCTGCTCGTCTTCGGCCTGCTCGGAGGCTGGCTGCTTGCCGGCCGCATGCTCGCTCCGCTCACCCGCATAACGGACGCCACCCGGGTGGCGGCGAGCGGATCGCTGTCGCACCGGGTCCGGCTCCCCGGCCGGCGCGATGAGTTCCGTGAGCTCGGCGACGCCTTCGACACCATGCTCGCCCGCCTCGAAGCGCATGTCGCTGAGCAACAGCGATTCGCGGCCAACGCCTCCCACGAGCTGCGCACGCCTCTGGCGATCACCCAGACATTGCTCGACGTCGCCCGCAAGGATCAGAGCCGCGACACCGACGAGCTCGTCGAGCGCCTCCACGCGGTCAACACCCGAGCGATCGACCTCACCGAAGCACTCCTGCTGCTGAGCCGTGCCGACCGACGCTCGTTCAGCGCCCACAACGTCGACCTGTCACTCATCGCCGAAGAAGCCACCGAGACGCTTCTCCCGCTGGCAAACAAGCATGGCGTCGCGATCGAAATCTCGGGTGAGCTGACTCCGGCCGTCGGGTCACCCGCGCTGTTGCTCCAGTTGACGACGAATCTCGTGCACAACGCGATCGTCCACAACGTGCCTGAACAGGGCACGGTCTGGATCACGACCGACGCCCGCCCCGAGGCAGTCGTGCTTACTGTCGAGAACACGGGCGAGAAGCTCTCGCCGCAGCTCGTCTCCACGCTGGTCGAGCCGTTTCAGCGCGGAGCGCGACGAACGCGCAGCGATCACGCAGGTGTCGGCCTCGGCCTGGCAATCGTCGACAGCATCGCCAAGGCACACGACGGGACCCTCACCCTCACGTCTCGCGCCGATGGGGGGCTTTGCGCGGCGGTGGAACTACCCGCCGGGCCGGGCGTGATGAACGTGATGGACTAGAAGCTGCGGCGGCTGAGGACAGCGGGGACCGTCTTGAAGAGCAGCCGGCAGTCCGTTGTGAAGCTCACGGTGTCGACGTAGGCGAGGTCGAGGCCGATGGCCTGGGTGATCGGCTGATCCCGGTACGCCGACACCTGCCAGGAGCCGGTCATGCCCGGCTTCACGGCGTGGCGGCGGTGGTGCATCGGTCGGTACTGAGCGACAACTACGGGTAGCTCGGGACGGGGGCCGACGAGGCTCATGTCGCGCCGCAGCACGTTGAACAGCTGGGGCAGCTCGTCGAGGCTCGTCCTGCGGAGGAACCGCCCGAGCTTCGTGTGACGGGGATCGTCGGGGTGTTTGTGGGTCTGCCGACGGTCCTCGCCGACGAAGGCCAGATCACCTCGCCGACGGTCATGGGCCATGGTGCGGAACTTGTAGATCGTGAACCGGCGTCCGTCGAGACCGACCCGCTCCTGGCGGTAGAGGACGCCGCGGCCCAACCCGACCCGGACGGCCAGGGCGACGCCGAGCAGAGCCGGCAGCGAGAGCAACAACAGTGCGGTGGCGCCGAGCACGTCGATGGTCGGCTTGACCCAGCGCTGGTACCGCGACCGCCGCGTCGGCATTGCGGCCGTGTCCAAACGCCGCACGTCGTCGTGCGCCTGTGTTGCGGAGATAATCCCCAGCGTCGCCATGTCGCCCAAGTGTCCCGTGTGTACGGATTCGATCGCTATCGGCCAGATGGCCGAGAAGCACGTGTTGCCCAGCACCCCAGAACTGGTTGCGTATCCAGTTCGACACTGACCGTGGTCGTCCCTGTCAGGGATGGGCCAGAAAGAAGTAGTGGCGCCCGCCCGCCTCGTGGAGGAACTGGTCGCGGGTGAGCGGCGCCTCGCCGGCGAGCCATCGGTGCATGAGCGACAGCCGGAGACCGACTTCGTCGACGAGAAGCCGGTGGATCTCCCGTGCGTCGCTGCTGTTCTCGAACCCGATGTAGGGACGGCAGCGGCGCAGCAGTTCCTTCGCGCCCCGGAAGAGCTCGAGCTCGCCGCCCTCGACGTCGACCTTGATGAACCGGAAGGAAGTGCGGGCGTCGACCACGTCGTCCAGCCGGGCGACGTCGACCTCGATCATCTCGACGCCTTGTTCCGGATAGGTGTCCCACGGACGTCGCTCGAACCCGCTGTAGCCGGCGTTGTCGCCGGGGACCGCACGGAAGGGCGCGACGCCCGTCGTATCGGCCAGCGCCTGCTGGCGGATGTCGACCGTCGGGAACTCCTCGCGCAGCAGCTTTGCGCAGTCGGGCAGCGGCTCGAACGCGAGGTGGTGACCTTCGGGTGCGAGCGCGACGATCGTGCGCAGGACCTTGCCGGCGTGCGCGCCGGCGTCGATGCAGGACGATGAAGGGTCGAGGACCCGACGCATCACGTGCTCGAGCTGGCGGTCGTAGTCCCGGTCCCGCTCGGCGAGCGGGCGACCGACCGGCAACCGCCGCCACACCGCTCGGGCCACTGGCTCCAGCGGCGTCCCCTCGACGACGCGCTTGATGCGAGCCTTCACGTCAGTCGACGAGGGCGAGCGCCAAGCCGTCGTCGGGCTGGAGGACGTCGGACTCGCCGGACATGGTGTGCGGCAGGTAGCGGAGGACGACGCCGACGGCTGTGACCGTCAGAGCAGCCCCCAGCCAGCAGGCCAGGTGGATCCCGTTGACGAACGCCGCCTTGGCACCGTGCTCGACGACCGCGTTGGTCGGGTGGGGCAACCGGTGGGCAACGGCGAGGGCGTCTGCGATCGACGACTGGGCCTGGCGCTGGTCGGCGCGCGACAGGTGCGACGTCACCGACTTCAGCTGGCTGGCGAACTTCGAGGCCGCCAGGCTGCCGAGGACGGCGACGCCGAGGGCAGCCCCCAGTTCTCGGGTGGCGTCGTTGGTAGCCGAGCCGGCCCCTGCGCGCCGAGCCGGTACCGCCGACATGATCGACGCCGTCATCGGCGACATGGTCAAGGCCAGCCCCGTCGAGAACGGGAGGATGGACGCCAGGATGAAGACGTAGCTGGTCGTCGCCTCGAGCTGGGCGAAGAGCACGAAACCGATGGCGGTGAGCGTCATCCCGATGGCCACCACCCGGTGGGCGCCGATGCGCTCGGACAGCCATGGGGTGCGCGGCGCGACCAGCAGCATGATCGGCGTCATCGGCAGGAACCGGATGGCGGCGCCGAAGGCGCTGTAGCCCAGCACGAGCTGGAGGTACTGGGTGAGCATGAACATGACGCCGTACATCCCGAGGAAGACGAGGATCATGCCGCCCGAGCCGGTGCTGAACGCCGGGTCGCGGAAGTAGCGGATATCGAGCATCGGCTCGTCGACGCGCTTCTCCCACAAGGCGAACGCCACGAGCACGACGACGGCGACCGCGAAGGCGACCAGCGTCGACGAGCTCCCCCAGCCCTTTTCGGGCGCCTCGATGAGTCCGTAGACGAGGGCGACGATGCCGATGATCGAGAGCACCGCGCCGCCAGGATCGACCCGTGCTTCTTCGGGGTCCTTGGAGCGGGGGATCAGGAACCACCCCGATACGAGGGCCAGCAGGATGAACGGCACGTTGACGAAGAACACCGAGCCGAACCAGAAGTGGACGAGCAGCCAGCCGCTCACGGTCGGGCCGATGGCCCCTGCCGCGCCGAGGAAGCTGGCCCAGATGGCGATGGCGCGCGGGCGCTCGTCGGGCGGGAACACGTTGATGAGGATCGACAGCGTCGACGGCATGATCAGCGCCGCTGCCGCTCCCATCACGGCGCGGCAGGCGATCAGCTGCCACATCGACCCGGCGAGCGTTGCTGCCAGGGCGGCCACCAGATACAGCAGCAGACCGAGCTGTAGCGCCCCCTTGCGTCCGTAGCGGTCTCCGAGGGCGCCGGCGGTGAAGAGCAACCCAGCGAAGACCAGGGAGTAGACGGCGACGACCCACTGGAGCTGCGACGTCGTGGCGTGCAGATCGCGCGACAGCACCGGGATGGCCACGTTGAGGCTCGAGTTTCCGACGAAGATGATGATGAGGCTGAGCACGAGCACGCCGAGCGTCCACCAGCGCCGATCGTGGATCTCCTCGTCGCTCAGCGCGTGTCGGAGGGTCGGGAGCCTCATCGGTGGGACTCCAGCATCTCGACGATCATCGCCTGCTGCTCGCGCGCAGCGGGCGTCCCGCTGCCGCTCTTGCCCGTCGTCGTCGTCGCCAGCTTCATCGGTGACGAACCGGAGCCGTTGGTGAGGTCCGGGTCAGCGCCCGACTGCAGCAGGGCGCGCACGGCGTCCGCGGACCGCGTGCGCACTGCCCGGTGCAATGGCGCGACACCGCTGTTGTCGGCGGCGTTCGCGTCGGCACCGGCGGCGACCAGCGCCTCGATGACCGCCGCCTGGCCGGCGGGATCCCAGCCGTCGGAGTTGGCAGCGCCGTCGGCGGCGTAATGCAGCGGCTGGGCACCTCGACGGTTCCGGGCGCCGACGTCGGCGCCCAGGTCCAGCAGCATCCTGACGATGTCGGGCCGGTGCGACGCAGCTGCGATGTGCAGGGGCGTATCACCGGCATAGACGTAGTGGTGGATCGCCTCGAGGTAGTACGTCGTCGCGTCCTGCCGGGTGGCGCCGACCTCCATGGCTGCGAGCGCCAGCTGCGGGGTGACGCGAAGCATCTCGGCAGCCTTCCCCACATCCTTCGCACCGATCGCCCGTACCAACTCAATCAACCCAGGGTCACCTTCGCCCACGCCGTCGACCGTATCGGCCGGGGTCCCTCGGGTAGTAAGGACGCTTGATGCGCGGACTCGCAACCTTCTGTTATCGCCGGCGGCGGATCGTGCTTGCTGCCTGGCTGATCGCCCTCATCGGCGTCACCTTCCTCTCACGCGCCGCAGGGTCTGCGTACTCGAACACGTTCAACCTGCCGAACACCGAGTCGACGAGGGCTCTCAAGCTTCTCCAAGCAAATGCCCGGCGGCAGTCCGGCGACACCGAGCAGATCGTCGTCGCCACGTCGGACGGAACCCCGGTTACCTCCCCGGTGGTGGTTGCCCGCGTGGAGCCCATGCTCGCCAAGGTGACCGCGATTCCTCACGTCGGCAACGTCGTGTCGCCCTACTCGCCCAACGCAAGGAACCAGGTCAGCGCCGACCACACCGTCGCTTTTGCCGACGTCACGTTCGACCAGCAGGCTCACGACCTGCCGCAGGACCTGGCCAAGACCCTCGTCGACACGGCCCACACGGCCGCGGGTGGCGGCGTGCAGGTGGCGGTCTCCGGGCAGTTGGCTAGCCGCGGTCAGCGGCGGGGTCCCGGCGGTACGGGCATCGGGATCCTGGCGGCGGCCGTCGTCCTATTCCTGGTGTTCGGGTCGCTGCTGGCGATGGCGCTCCCGATGATCGCCGCCCTCGTCTCACTCGGCCTCGCCATCGCGGTTGTCTCTCTGCTCAGTCACGTCGTCAAGCTGCCCCAGTTCTCCGACCAGCTGATCCTGCTGATCGGTCTCGGCGTCGGCGTCGACTACGCCCTGTTCATCCTCAGCCGTTACCGCCAGGGCCTTGTCTCGGGGAAGAGCCCCGAGGAGGCGACGGTGATTGCCGTCGACACCTCGGGACGGGCGGTGCTGTTCGCCGGGATCATCGTCTGCATCGCCCTTCTCGGCATGTTCGCTCTGCGCGTGAGCTTCCTCTACGGCCTCGCCATTGCCGCGTCGGTCGGCGTGGTGTTCACCATGGTGTCGGCCATCACCCTGCTGCCCGCCCTGCTCGGCTTCTTCGGGCCCAAGGTGCTGCGCCGACGAGAGCGCCGCATGCTGGCCGAGGGCTCGGTCGAGCTCTCACAGCGTGTCGGGTTCTGGCACCGCTGGACGGGCGTGATCGCCGGTCAACCGTTCGTCGTCCTCGGCGGCGCTCTCGCCATCATGATCGTGCTCGCCATCCCGTTCGTCTCGCTCCGCCTCGGCAACTCCGACGCCGGCAACGACCCGAAGAGCTCGACGACGCGCCAGGCCTACGACTTGCTGGCCAAGGGCTTCGGACCCGGCTTCAACGGCCCGCTGCAGGTCGTGGCGCCCGTCCACACGCCGAGCGACGGCGCCACGTTCGCTCGCCTTGTCGACGCCGTGCGCAGCCAGCCGAACGTGGCCAGCGTGAGCCAGGCACGGACGCTCGGAACAGCGACAAAAATCGCCGAGGTCCAGGTCTATCCCCGCTCGGCGCCCCAGGACGCGGCGACGACCGACCTCATCAACCACATACGCCGGGATGTCGTCCCCTCGGTCGACCCCGGCCGGGCGACGACGATCTACGTGGGCGGGTCGACCGCGATCTTCACCGACTTCGCCCGAGTGCTGACCAGCAAGCTTCCGCTGTTCATCGGCGTCGTCGTGCTCCTGTCATTCGTGTTGCTCGCCGTGGTGTTCCGGAGCGTGGCCGTGCCTCTGACCGCGGCGGCGATGAACCTGGTGTCGGCGGGGGCCGCGTTCGGCATCCTCACGGCCGTCTTCCAGTGGGGTTGGGCGGGCTCGTTGCTCGGGGTCAACCGCAAGGGCCCGATCGACGCGTTCCTGCCCGTGATGCTGTTCGCCATCCTCTTCGGCTTGTCGATGGACTACGAGGTTTTCCTCATCTCCCGCATCCACGAGGAGTGGCTGCACACCGGCGACAACCGGCGGGCGGTCACCAACGGGCTCGACGCCACCGGTCGCACCATCACCGCGGCGGCGGCGATCATGGTGCTGGTGTTCGGCGCCTTCCTGCTCGGAGGCGAGAGGGTCATCAAGGAGTTCGGGCTCGGGCTGGCCGGCGCCATCGCCGTCGACGCCGTCGTCGTCCGCTCGGCGGTCGTCCCGTCGGTGATGCTCGCTCTCGGCAACCGGAACTGGTGGTTCCCGGAGTGGCTCGACCGCGTGCTCCCACGCCTCGCCGTCGAGCCGCCCGAACTGCTGGCCGAACCGGAGGGCGACGACCTGGGTCCGCCCATCCTCGCGGGCGAACGCTGAGCCTGGGTCAGGAGAGGCAGCCCGCCGGTGACTGCAGCCCCCAGAGTCTCTGCAGCTCGGGGAGCAAGCGCGCCGAGCACGGGAACGGGATGCCGCCTACGCCTTGCATCTTCCAGGCCGCTCCGGTCGGCCGACTGAAGATGCCGATGTCGCCGCCGTCCTGCATGTTGACGAGTGTTTGGAAGGCTGCGGCCGCACGCGGTTCGAACGTCGCGACCGCCCAATAGGTCCGAGTCGAGGGCAGGTACGCATAGAAGACGGACCCGGGCTGCGTTCCCGCGATATCCCGTGCGGGGAAGTGTGTGAAGGCGACGTACGCGGTGACCAGCTGCGCTCGCAGCGCGTCGGTTGCCGGCAGGTTCTGCGGGCCGGTCGCCCTGACGGTCGTTGCCGGTGCCACAACCTGTTGAGCTTGTGCCGTGGTCGCTTGTGCGGTGGTGGTCGTCGTCGGCGGTACGGGTGGCGCACCGCGCGCCTTCGTGTGCGTCCCCGAGCATGCTCCGATACCGACAATCAGCAGGGTGGCAGCAGCCGTGCCTGCGAAGGCTCGTCCCAACGAATTTGTCACGCACCTTTGACGCCCGCGCCAGGCATTGCGTTGACAACGATGCGCTGCTCGACCGTCTAAATCGGCCGAATGGCCGATGTCGACGCTGTCGCCCTAAGCGGGAGCGGGCTCCGGCTTCGGTTGCTCTGGGGGCGTCGGATTCGGCGGGACCGGGAGCGGCTGCTCGGGATCGAGCGGCTGTGGGTTGACCGGTGGAAGGGGGTTCGGCCGCAAGGGGCCAGTGGCGGTGGTCTCGGTGATCACTGCTCTTCCTCGCCGTTCATGTCCTTCACCACCCGGGAGATGCGCTGGTGGCTGACGCCGAGGAACTCGGCGATGCGGCGGACGCCCAGGCCCTCGCTGAGCAGACCCCGCACGATGCCCTGGCGCAGGCGGACCGTCGCCGCCGAGAGGCGGCTGGCGACTCCTGCGACGCGGCCGAGCAGCTCGCGGCCCGACGGGCCGCCGACCACCTGCTCCCACGGCTCGCCGCGTCCGCGCTCTGCAACAGCACGCCGCACGCCACGGGCGGCCTTCCGGGTCTCGTCGGCCGCGCCTTCGAGGTCTGACGCGACGTCCTCGAAGACCTCGAGTACCTGTTCCTCGGCCGCCTCGGTAAGGGCCATGGCACCTTCTCCTCTTTGCCGGTTTCGTCCGACTCCTTGACGGGTACTACCCGGCAACAGGCTGTTGCGAACCCCTGGAAAGGCCCCGCTGTCCGTTCTCGATCACGCTCCCCGAGCGCTTGGCCGCCAGACCCCGGGGCGCGCCGTGCCCGACGAAGCGGCGCCCTGCCACTTCAGGGCCGACGCGGGCGCAGTCCGGGCGGCGCGGGCGTTCGTCCGCGAGGCGCTCGAAGGCCAGATCGTCGAGGAGATGGACATGGACGCCGTCCTCCTGCTCGTCAGCGAGCTCGCGACCAACGCCGTCATCCACGCCCAGACCGAGTTCGACGTCGTGGTGGACGTACTGGCTGATGGTGTCCGCGTCGAAGTCACCGACGTCGGCGACGGCTGCCCCTCACCGGTGCACCCACTGCCGGACGGCGAACACGGCCGTGGTCTCACCCTGGTCGCGGGCTTGGCAACGCGGTGGGGCGTCGTCCTGCGCGGCGAATCGAAGTCGGTGTGGTTCGGGCTGCGGTGCCCGACCACAGCGGGCGACCGCCGTCGACGCGGCCGGATGCCGTGGCGGAGGGGCGTGCCAACAGACTGACCCGAGGGAGCTACGGTCGGAGCGATGCGCACCCGGCTCGTTCTCGCTCTGACTGTCGCAGTTGTCGGTGCCAGTCTCTATGGCGGGCACAGCAACGCGACGGCTGCCGCGGCATCGCGGTGCATCGCGAGGATCACCCAGTTCGCCTTCAGCCCCTCCACCGCTCCCGAGGGCTCGAACGTCACGCTGTCCCTCCAGGTGCAGAACTGCTCCCGCCGCAGCCAAACCCTCACGCTCACCCGGTTCGGCACCGAGCCCCGGGGATGCCCGGTGATCGATCCGATCACGAAGGGTGTGACGATCAAGGCACGTTCGACTTACACAGAGAGCACGCCGATGACGGCGCCGCCTTGCGAGGGGACCGAACGGATCAGCGAACGCGTCAGCAAGGCGGGCATCTTGCTGGAGCAGTCCGAGGCCGATCTACAGGTCACCGCCGCGGGACACTGATCGGCTCAGCGCTTCGAACTCCTCGTCGCTGAGCTCGGTCTCGAGGGCCGCCAGGTTTTCCTTGGCGTGGGCGGCGTTGAGCGTGCCGGGGATCGGCAGGGTGACAGGGGAGCGCCGCAGGAGCCACGCCAGCTTGATCTGTGAGGCGGTGGCGCCCCGCTGCGCCGCGATCTCGTCGACGGCGGCCGGCGTCTCACCCCGCAGCGGGAAGTAGGGGACGAAGACGATGCTCTCTCGCTCGCAGTAGTCGACGACGTCGTCCCACTTTCGTTCGACGATGCTGTAGTGGTTCTGCACGGCGGCGATCTCGACGACCGCACGCGCCCGCTCGAGGAGGTCGACGCCCACCTCCGAGATGCCGATGTGGCGGATCTTGCCCGCGTCCTGGGCCTCCTTCAGGGCGCCCAGGCTCTCCTCGACTGGCACATTGGCGTCGACGCGGTGGAGGTAGTGGAGGGCGATGGTGTCGGTCTGCAGCCGCTTCAGACTCTCGTCGATCTCGGCAGTGAGGACCTCGGGCCGTCCGCCGCCGTCGCTGATCCCGGCCTTGGTGGCCACGACCATGTCGGGCGCGAACGGTGACAGGGCGGCACCGATGGTCGTCTCGCTCTCGCCGTTGCGGTAGCGGTAGGCGGTGTCGATGTGGCGGATGCCGGCACCGACGACGTCCTTGACGAACGAGACGTTCTCATCGTTGTAGTCGAGGTGGTTGGTGCCCAGGCCCATACGAGGCACGGTCACATCGCCGAGGCGGATTGACGTCTCCATGGGGCGAACCTACCCAGCGTCTGGGCGCAACCGTCCCGCTTGGCGGGGCGTGACGAGACCGGCGTCGAGCCACGCCCGCACGGCCGCGGCGAGGGTCTCGTCGACCGGGCGGTACTGCATGCCCAGCTCCTCCACGTTGTCCTCGGTGCCGGGCCACATGGTGAGAAGCGTCATGGCCTCCTCGGTGATCGGAAGGTCGAGGGGGACGACCGTCATCACCCGATCGACGGCGCGGCCGATCGCACGCAAGAGGGCGGGCGGCGTCGGCGGAACGGGGAACCGGCGGCCGGTCAGCGCCCGCAGCTTCTCGGCCAGCTCGCCCATGGTGACCAACGTGCCGCCGCACAAGACACGCGCCGGGCGGTCGCCAGGCTCGAGGAGCCGGGCGTGCACCTCGGCCACATCGCGGACGTCGACGATGGACATCGAGCCGCTCCCCGTGGGGAACAGCCCCGCGGCGATCACGCGGGAGATCTGGGTCGACGCCTCGCCCAGCGACCCACCGGCTGCCGGACCGAGCACGCCACCGGGATAGGTGATGTGCACCGGCGCGCCGTCGTCCTGCAGGCCGCGGGCCACGCGCTCGGCGGCCGCCTTCGACGCCGCGTAACCGTCGGCCGTGGCGATCGGCGTCGTGACCGTCAACGGACGGTCGGGTATCTGTTCGAGGGCGCTCGTGCTCGAGACGTGGATGATCCTCGACAGGCCGTGCTCGGCCGCGGCGCGCAGCACGGTCTCTGCGCCGCCAGCGTTGATCTCGATGGCCCGTTCGGCGTCGGCCCGCTTGATCGACACGGCGGCGGCGGTGTGCAGGACGGCGTCGCAGCCGACCAGCGCCTTGTCGACCGACGGAGCGTCGGTGACGTCGCCGGTGGCGACGTCGTCGGCGCGCAGGCCGACCGATCCCGCGATGCGCGACGCCTTCTGCGGATCGCGTACGAACAGCCGGACGTCGTGTCCTGCTCGCTCGATGGCAACCGCACTGTGGGCGCCGATGAATCCCGTTGCTCCCGTGACCAAGACCTTCACACGGCGGATTCTGCCGTCTTTGGAGGCGCCGTGTTAGACCCACGCCGTGGTTGTGGTCCTGGCGCTGTGCGCGGCGGCGTTCTTCGGCGCCTCGTCGGTGCTCATGCACACGCAGGCCCGGGCCGCGCCCGCCGAGCACAACCTTCGCCCGTCGCTGCTGCTCCACTTGATCCAGCAGCCGGCGTGGCTGGCGGGGATCGGCGCCCAGATCGCCGGGTTCGCGCTGCTCGCGACTGCCCTGGCGACGGGTTCGCTGGCGCTCGTCCAGGCGATCATCCCGGTGGGTCTGCTGCTGGCGCTGCCGCTCGCCGCACGGGTGTCAGGGAAGAGCCTGCGCCGTGCTGACTGGCTCGGCGCGGCGGCGACGATCGTCGGCTTGGCGGTTGCCTTGGTTGTCGCCGATCCCGCGACCGGAAAGGACACACCGACGGGCGCCGGTTGGGCCGTGCTGTTCGTCATCACCCTGGGATTGATGGTGACCCTGCTCGTCGTAGGCCAGCGACTCGACGGCGCGCCGCGTGCGGTTGCCCTCGCGGTGGCCGCCGGGCTCATCCTGGGCCTCAACGGAGTCGTGACCAAGGCGACTGCGACGCACTTCAAGCACGGCATCGGCGAAGGCTTCAGCAGTTGGGAGACGTACGCCGTCGCCGTCACCGGCATCGGCGGATTGCTGCTGATGCAGAGCGCCTTTCAGGCGGGCGAGATCGAGTGGTCGCTGCCGACGCTGACCGTCATCAACCCCGTCCTCAGCATCGTCGTTGGCCTCACCCTGCTGGACGAGACCATCGCCGCCCACGGCCCGGCGATCGTCCTGGTGGTGGTGAGCCTCGGGGTCATGGTGTGGGGTCTGATCGCCCTGACCCGGTCGCCGGCGCTCGTCGCCATCCACGAGCAGCCGACGACCCGGTGAGTCGAGAAGTCGCGCACGCGCTGACGCTGGAGGGCCCGCGCCAGCTGGCAGAGCGTCAGGTGCCGCTGCCGGAGATCGGCGACGACGACGGTGTGCTGCGCGTCGAGGCGTGCGGGCTGTGCGGCACCGATCACGAGCTGTGGACGGGGACACTCCCCGGGCCGTACCCGTTCGTGCCCGGCCATGAGTCGGTCGGCGTGGTCGAAGCCGTCGGGCCCAAGGCCGCCGAACGGTGGGGGGTGCACGTCGGCGACCGCGTCGCGGTCGAGGTGATGCTCTCGTGCGGCGAGTGCGACAAGTGCGTCGCTGGCGACTATCGGCTCTGTCGCCGCCACGGCCTGGCCGACATGTACGGCCTCGTCTCCCTCGACAAGAGCCCGGGCCTGTGGGGCGGCTACGCCACCCATCAGTACCTGTCGCCCGACAGCATGCTGCTGCCCGTCCCGCCTGTCCTCGACCCGGCCGTGGCCACCCTCTTCAACCCGCTCGGCGCCGGCATCCGGTGGGGGGTCACGGTGCCGGGCACCAAGGAAGGCGACGTCGTCGCCGTGCTCGGTCCCGGTGTGCGCGGCTTGTCGACCCTCGCCGCGGTCAAGGAGGCGGGGGCCTCCTTCGTCATGGTGACCGGCGTGTCGCCCGGCGACGACGAGCGGCTGGCGCTCGCCAAGGAGTTCGGGGCCGATCTTGCCGTCGACGTGCGCAGCACCGACCCGGCCAAGGCGCTGCGTCGGGCAACGGGCGGCGGTGCCGACGTCGTCGTCGACGTCACGGCCAAGGCGCCCGCCGCCCTCGGCCAGGCCATGAACATCGCCCGGGCCGGGGGGACGGTCGTCGTCGCCGGCACCCGAGGATCGGCCGACACTCCGGGCTTCTGGCCCGACCTCATCGTGTTCAAGGAGCTGCGGATCCTCGGCGCCCTTGGCGTCGACGCCCCGGACTACCGGGCGGCGCTGGAGCTTCTGGCATCGGGCCGCTACCCGTTTGCCGACCTACCCCGCCGCTCGGCGTCGCTGTCCGAAGCCGACGATCTGCTGCGGGTCATGGCCGGGGAGAGCGACGAGATCCCGCCCGTGCACGGAGTCGTGACACCCTGATGGCGATGCAGAGCCCCAGATTCATCGTGATCGGCGCCGGCATGGCCGGCATCCTCAGCGCCGTCAAGCTGGCCGAAGCCGGGTACGACGACGTGGTCCTCTATGAGAAGGCCGACCGCATCGGCGGGACGTGGCGGGAGAACACGTACCCCGGCGTCGCGTGCGACGTCCCGTCACACCTCTACAGCTACTCGTTTGCGCCCAACCCCGAGTGGAGCCACACGTTCTCACCGGGACCGGAGATCTACCGCTACCTCGAGGACGTGGTCCGGCGCTTCGGCATCGACGAGCGCATCCGCTTCGGCTCCGAGGTGACGCGGCTCGAATACGACGGTGGCCGCTGGCGACTGGAGACGGCCGACGGTGCTCGGGACGAGGCCGACGTCGTCATCGCCGCCACCGGCGTCCTGCACCATCCCCGCTACCCCGACATCGATGGCCTCGACGACTTCGGCGGGCCCGTGTTCCACACCGCCCGGTGGGACCACAGCGTCTCCCTGGAGGGCGTGCGCCTCGGTGTCATCGGCACCGGCTCCAGCGCCGTGCAGATCGTGGGCGCCGTCGTCGACACCGTCGAGGAGCTTCGCCTGTTCCAGCGCACGGCCCAGTGGGTCCTGCCCGTGC
>JAFAUA010000169.1 GCA_019243595.1 Acidimicrobiia bacterium | reverse complement strand
ATGACCACGACCGTCGCTCCCAGGCGGTGGGCTGCCATTGCGGCCAGCAGCGGCGCTGAGTGGTACAGGGGCGCGGGCGAGAGCACCACCTTGCCGTTTCCGACGCCTCGGGCGGCTTGGCCGATTGCGATCTGGACCGGCGGCGCTGACGGATCGCCGAAGCGGGTGCCGGGGAGCGGCTTGAGGACGCCCTTGGGCTGGCCGGTCGTGCCCGAGGAGTACAGCATCTCCCGGCCTTCCTGCTCATCCTCGACCGGCGCGTCCGACGCCTCGGCGAGCAGGTCCTGGTAAGGCTCGAAGCCGGCGAGCGAGCAACCGGTGCTGACCCGGACAGGGATCCCGCGCAGGTCGAGTGCGTTGAGGATGTGAGACATCGCAGGCGAGGACACCAGCGCCTTGGCGCCGCTGTCGCTCAGGATGTACTCCACCTCGGCGGCCAGGAGGTGGCTGTTGACCGCCGTGTAGTGAAGGCCCGCCCGCTGGGCCGCCCACGCCACCTCCAGAAAGGCGCAGTTGTTCTCCAGGAGGATGGCGATGTGGTCGCCGACGCCGACGCCGCGAGCACGCAAAGCATTGGCGAAGCGCCTCGAGCGCTCCTCGAGCTGGGCGTAGGTCGTGGTCTCCCCACTCCCGCCGAGCACCACGGCGGCGAGGTTGGGGTGCGTCGCCGCGTGCACCGACGGCGACAGGAATCCGTCCACCACGCTACGAGAAGGTAATGCTACGCGCTTAGTCTCGGCAAGCGGTCGGCGGCGCATCGGTGGCCACGACCGGGCCGCTCGATGGCCCGATTGACTCGGCCGTTCTCGCGTTCATAGACTAAGGCTTCAGCCTTAGAGATCTATCGGCGGGAGAATCGGAACCGATGACCACGACCACGCCAGGCGACGGTGGGCTCTTCGACGCCGACGGCCATGTCCTCGAGGACGTCCGGGGCATCATCGAAAAGCTCCCCGAGCCGTGGCACACCGGCCGGGCGCGTCTCCTCGACAATGACCTCGCTCGTCTGCACGGCATGTCGATCTTCCCGCCGCTCGGTTACCTGTCGACGATCCCGACCGCCGGGCGCTCGGCGGCCGCCACAGCTCGCGAGCCGGGCGCCGACGGCAAGACTCCTGAGTCCTGGGAGTTCTTCCTCAACGAGGTCGGCATCGAGAAGACCGTGCTCTATCCGACGCTCGGACTCACGGTCGGCCGCCTGCGCGACCCCGACTACGCCGTCGCCGTAACCCGGGCGTACAACGACTGGATGGCGGAGACGTACCTCCAGCATCCGTCGGGCAAGTTCCAGGCCGCAGCCCTGCTGCCGCTCGTCGTACCGAGCGACGGGGCCGACGAGCTTCGCAGGGCCGTCCAGGAGCTCGGCTTCTGCGCCGCAGTGCTTCCCGCGCACGGCCTGCCCAACCACCTCGGCTCCGACATGTTCAATCCCGTGTACGAGGCGGCGGACGAGCTCGGCGTCGCCCTGTCGTGCCACGGTGGCGCCCACGACGGGTTCGGCTTCGACGACTTCAACGCCTTCGCCCCGGTGCACGCCCTCGGCTTCCCGTTCGGCTTGCTCATCTCGCTGGGCGGCATGTTGTTCAACAAGGTGTTCGAGCGGTTCCCCAACCTGCGGGTGGCCTTTCTCGAGGGCGGCGCGGCGTGGACGCTCATGGCCGGCGAGCGCTTCTCGGAGTCCTACGACTCGACGGGTTCGCTCGCCGATCGCGTCCTCCAGCTGAAGGAGGGTACGTCGGTGCGCGACTACATGGCCGAGCTGATGCACGAGGGCCGCCTGGTGATCGGATGCGAGGGTGGCGAGCATCAGCTCGCTAACGCCGTCGACTACTTCGGTGCCCCGGCGTTCATGTACTCCTCGGACTTCCCGCACGAGGTCGGTATCGCGTCGTGCAAGCATGAGCTCGAGGAGCTGGACGAGCTCGAGCTGTCCGACGACGCCAAGCAGGCAATCCGCGGCGGTACGGCGCGCGCGTTCTACAAGCTCGGCTGACAGGAGGGCACCATGTCGACGACGACAACGGAGCACGACCGTGCGGATACGCAACAGTCGACTCCGTTCATCGTGGTGTCAGCCGACACCCACATCGGCCCGCGCCTGACCGAAGAGCTGCGGCCCTACTGCCCCCAGAGCCACCTCGAGGAGTTCGACGAGTTCGCCGAGGCGTTGCGCCAGAAGCACGAGAAGGCCAAGGGGCAACTCGGTTTCGGCGGCATGACCCGCGGCGCAGACTGGCAGGTCAGCCGCCGCAACCTCGAGACCGAGGGCCACTTCGACATGCACGCCCGGCTGCGGGACCTGAACGCTGACGGCGTCGCCGGCCAGATCATCTTCCACGACAGCCAGAACGGGAACCCGCTGCCGTTCGACCGGTCCACGATCTTCACCCGCGACGACATCGACTTCGAGCGCCTGAAGATCGGCCAGCACATCTACAACCAGTGGCTCGCCGACCAGGTGACCATCGAGCCCGAGCGCCACATCGGCCTGACGTACGTCCCGGCATGGGACATCGACGCCGCCGTCAAGGAGGTGGAGTGGGCGGCCGAGGCCGGACTGAAGGGCGTCAACCTTCCGTATCCGCGGCCGTGGATGAGGTCGTACAACCATCCCGAGTGGGACCCGTTCTTCAGCGCGTGCGAGGCCAACGGCATGGCCCTGTGCCACCACGGCGGCGGGGCGCCCACCGCCACCGGCGGTCCGGCCATGATGTCGATCGTCAAGCTCGAGGTCGCCAACATGAGCCGCATCTCGCCGCTGAGCCACCTCATCTTCGGCGGTGTGTTCGAACGCCACCCCAATCTCCACCTCGTGCTCACCGAGTCGGTGGGGCCGTGGTGGATGCACGTAATGAAGGAGCTTGACAGCGTCTACATCCACGACGTCGCCGAGTACCCCGAACTGGGCGAGCTGATGAAGAAGCTCCCGAGCGAGTACGCGGCTGAGCAGGTCTTCGTCGGCGCTTCGTTCCTCGCCCGCTTCGAGGCCGAGGACGCCATGGAGAACGGCTACGCGCAAAACGTGATCTGGGGCTCCGACTACCCGCACTTCGAGGGCACGTTCCAGTATGGAATCACATCCGAGGAGGGCGACACCGCCACACGGTCCGCGATGCGCTTCACGTTCGCCGGGCTGCCGAAGAAGGAGATCGGCATGTTCCTCGGCGGTAACGCCGTGCGCGCCTACCGCTTCGACGAGGCCGCGCTCCAGAAAGTCGCCAACCGGA
>JAFAUA010000368.1 GCA_019243595.1 Acidimicrobiia bacterium | reverse complement strand
GGCCGGAACTTGACGCCCCGCAGGGCGAGCGGGATCAGGAACACGATGACCAAGGCGTTGAAGATGACGGCGGACAGGATCGCCGAGTGCGCGTTGTTCAGGTGCATGACGTTGAGTGTCTTCAACGCCGGGAAGACGCCAACGAACATCGCCGGGATGATGGCGAAGTACTTCGCCACGTCGTTGGCGATGGAGAACGTTGTGAGCGAGCCGCGGGTGATCAGCAGCTGCTTGCCGATCTCGACGATCTCGAGGAGCTTGGTCGGGTTGGAGTCGAGGTCGACCATGTTCCCGGCCTCTTTGGCCGCCTGAGTGCCGGTGTTCATGGCCACACCGACATCAGCCTGGGCGAGAGCGGGGGCATCGTTGGTGCCGTCGCCGGTCATCGCCACGAGGTTCCCGCCCGCCTGCTCGTTGCGGATCCGCTCCATCTTGTCTTCGGGCGTGGCCTCGGCCAGAAAATCGTCGACACCGGCTTCGTCGGCGATGGCTTTGGCGGTCATCGGATTGTCGCCGGTGATCATCACCGTGCGAATGCCCATCCGGCGCATGTCGGCGAAGCGCTCGACCATGCCTTCTTTGATCGTGTCCTTCAGATGGATCACACCGAGGATCTTGGGACCGTCGGCCACCACCAGCGGGGTCCCGCCGTGCACGGCGATCCCGTCGACGATCGAAGCGAGGCCCTCGGGCGGCTTGCCCCCCTGCTCCTCGACCCAGCGGCGTACGGCATCCGCTGCCCCCTTGCGGATCTGGTGGCCGTCCATCACGACCCCCGACATCCGAGTCTGCGCCGTGAAGGGGATGAGTTCCGCGCCGGAGATGTCGCGCGCCTGAACGTTGTGTTCGTCCTCGGCGTGCTTGACGATCGACCGCCCCTCGGGTGTCTCGTCGGCGAGCGATGACACCAGGGCGATCTCAGCGAGGGTGTGCTGGTCGGTGTCGCCCACGGGGATGAACTCGTAGGCCATGCGGTTGCCGTAGGTGATCGTCCCGGTCTTGTCGAGCAGCAAGGTCGAAACATCGCCCGCCGCCTCGACGGCCCGTCCCGACATAGCGAGCACGTTGCGCTGGACGAGACGGTCCATGCCGGCGATGCCGATGGCCGAGAGCAGCGCCCCGATGGTCGTGGGGATCAGACAAACGAGAAGGGCGACCAGGACCGTGATCGTCTGGGCGGCGTTGGAGTACACCGCAAAGGGCTGCAGGGTGACGACCGCGAGCAGGAAGATCACGGTGAGCGCGGCCAGCAGGATGTTGAGGGCGATCTCGTTCGGCGTCTTCTGGCGACTGGCACCCTCGACAAGGGAGATCATGCGGTCGATGAAGCTCTCGCCAGGCTTGGTCTTGATCTCGACGACGATCTGATCGGACAGCACCCGGGTACCACCCGTGACCGCCGAACGGTCGCCCCCCGATTCCCGGATGACCGGCGCCGACTCGCCGGTGATCGCCGACTCGTCGACGGCGGCGATGCCCTCCACGACGTCGCCGTCGCCCGGAATCAACTGCCCGGGTCCGACGACAACCAGGTCGCCGAGCTTGAGCTGACTCGACGGAGTCTCCACCACCGAGCCGTCAGCCCGGCGCACGAAGGCGACCGTCTCCGAGCGGGTCTTCCGCAGCGTGTCGGCCTGGGCCTTGCCTCGGCCCTCGGCAACGGCCTCGGCGAAGTTGGCGAACAGCACGGTGAACCAGAGCCAGATCGAGACGAGGCCGACGAACACGCTGTCCGACGTCTTCGCCGACGGGAGGTCGCGGAAGAACAGCACGCTCGTCCACAGGCTGCCGACGAGAACGACGAACATCACCGGGTTGCGCGCCTGAGTCCGCGGGTTCAGCTTCCTGAACGAGTCGACGATCGCGCGGCGCATGATGTCGGCGTCGAGGATGCCGAGGCCAGGGCGCGACCGGACCTTGGGCGGGCGGGTCTCGGGGGGCGGGACGAGGGTTTGGGCGTCGGTCGTCGCTGTCATGTCAGATCCTCAGAACTTCCCGGCGAGGTGTTCGACGATCGGCCCGAGGGAGACGACCGGGAAGTAGGTCAGGCCGACGACGATGATTACGACACCGAACACCAGGCCGCCGAACAGCGGCGTACCGGTCGGGAACGTGCCGGCGGTGGCGGGGACGTGCTTCTTGCGGGCGAGCGAGCCGCCGATGGCGAGCACGGCGACCATCGGCAGGAGACGCCCGGCGAGCATCACGATCCCGAGCGTCGTGTCGTACCAGGCCGTGTTGACGCTCAACCCGCCGAATGCAGATCCGTTGTTGTTGAAGGCTGACGTGTAGGCGTAGACGATCTCGCTGAGACCGTGTGGCCCCGCGTTCGTCCGGGCGTTCAGCGCTGTCGAGATGATGACCGCCGCTCCGGCGAAGGCGAGGATGAAGATCGCCGGTAACAACAGGTACAGGGCGACGAGCTTCATCTCCTGGGACTGGATCTTCTTGCCCAGATACTCGGGTGTCCGCCCGACCATGAGGCCGGCAATGAACACCGACAGCAGGGCGAAGATCAGCATGCCGAATAGGCCGGAGCCGGTGCCGCCCGGGCTGATCTCGCCAAACATCATGTTGACCATCGTCGCCCCGCCGCTCAGCGGCAGCAGGCTGTCGTGCTGGCAGTTGACTGCACCGGACGACGTGCTCGTTGTCGACCCGCCAAACACCCCGCAGGCGGCGTTTCCGATGCGAGTGTCCTTGCCCTCGAAGTTGCCACCCGCCTGCACGGCCGTCACTTTCTGGTTGGCGCCTACCGCCGTCAGGTGTGGGTTCCCGGCCGGCTCAAGGTTGGCGACGACCAGCAGCATGGCCAGCCACAGGGCGAACATGACGGCGAAGACGACCCATCCCTGCTTTTGGTCGCGGGCCATCTTGCCGAACGTGAAGGCCAGCGAGAACGGGATGGCCAACTCGAGCCAGACCTCGAGGAAATTGGTGATGCCGTTGGGGTTCTCGAAGGGGTGGATGGAGTTGGCACCGAAGAAGCCGCCGCCGTTCTGGCCGCCTTCCTTGATCGCCTCCTGGCTGGCGACGGGGCCGCCGGGGATCGTCTGGGTCTGGCCCGCGACCGTGTGGACGGTCTTGGAGGCGTTGAAGTTGTCGATGACGCCCTGGCTCAGCAGGACGATCGACGCGAGGAACGTCAGTGGCAGCAGGATGCGGGTGCACGTACGCGTGAGGTCGACCCAGAAGTTGCCGAGCGTGCGGGTGCGGCGGCGGACAAGTCCGCGGATGAAGGCGACGGCGACGGCGGCACCTGCGGCCGCCGACACGAAGTTGTGGAAGGCCAGGCCGGCCATCTGGCTGAGATGGCTCATCACGCCGTCGCCATACGCCTGCCAGTTGGTGTTGGTGACGAAGCTGACGGCGGTGTTGAACGACAGCTTCGGCTCGACGCCCTTGTAGTGGTCGGGGTTGAGGAAGAGGTGGCCCTGGAGCCGGAGCTGGACGTAGAGGACTAGGACCGAGACGAGGCTGAACGCAAGCAGGGAGAGGGCGTAGACGTTCCACCGCTGCTCTCGTTCGGGGTTCACACCACAGAAGCGGTAGACGACGCGCTCGATGGCGGAGAAGAAGCGGTCGCCGCGGGGGCGACCGAGCGTGGGGTCGTAGACCTTCGCCATGTACCCACCGAGCAGCGGCACGGTGACGACGATGGCGACGATCAGAAGGGCGAGCGCAGCCCAGTTCTGGAGGGTCACTCAGAACTTCTCCGGATAGACCAGCGAGAACAGCAGGTAGCCCAGAAGGAGCGCGGCGATCACCAACCCGGCAACGTCGTCGGCACTCATGCCGCTAGCTGCCCCTGCTCGTTCCCCGTTGACTCGGGGGCGTCGGCGAAGGCGTCCTCCTCGCTGCCGATCACGCGGTCGCAGAACCTCACGAACAGCGCGGCAAGAGCGAAGAACACGATGATGATTGTCACGAACGCGACGTCAGCCATGGGCCCCCTCTAGACGGACTGTGGCGTCACCATGGCGGCGCCGACCTGGTCGGCGAGAGCAATGGCGACGAGCCGTTTGTCGAACGGAATGGGTTGGCCCGGTGTGGGCGTCAGGATGAAGCGGCCGAGGTGGCGACCTTGGGCATCGACCAGCAGTTCCACGTGCTTGGTCGGCAAGCCCATCGTGTCGACGCCCCAACGGAATTGCCCGAGCGTCACCTCGCCGTTGCGCTCGATTCGGGCGCTCGGTCGGTCGACCGGCGAGTAGGGCTCATAGCGGCAATCGCGCAGGGCGAGGATCTGTGTGAGCTCGGTCGCCACCGCCATCGTGACGAACTCGGGCTCTTCGCCGGACGCGGCCAGCTCGGCGATGGCATGGATACGTCCGATGTCCGCGCTGCTGTCGACCGCGGCCTCCCGGTGGCGCCGACTGCGAACCGCGAGCTCGCCCACTGTGAGACCGACGACCAGCAAGACGCCGGCGGTCACGACGTCGCCATGCGCACTGATGGTGAACGAGTAGTGGGGCTTGGTGTGAAAGAAATCGAACCAGGCGGCTGCTGAGAGCGCACTGACGATCGCGGCTCCTCGCCGACCGACGACCGCGACGGCCACCACGACGGCAACCAGTACGAGGGCGACGTTGGTGTTGCCGATCGCGGACTGGGCAGGGATCAACGCGGCGGCCGTCGCCAAGGGCCCGGTGACCCCTGCGATGAGGGCCACGCTCGAGATCCGGTGTTCACGGCTCACTCTTGAGGTTGTACGCCTCGCAGCCATCGTGAACACCCGCTTTTGCGCCGACTTCGCGGCCATCGCAAGGATCTTCACGGCGCCTTAACGGGGCAGTCCTGCTTCACTAATGACTGTGGTCACGCTTTACGGCGTCTGCGCGCTGACCTTCATGATGCTGATGTATGCGCTCGAGCGGAGGGGTCGCAGCTTTGTGCTCCTCTTCGCCATCGGGTGCGTGCTCTCGAGCCTGTACGGCTTCCTCTCAGGAGCATGGCCGTTCGGCGCGGTCGAGTTGATCTGGGCGACCATCGCCGTGCGCCGCTACCAGCAGTTGCCGACATGACGAAGGTTCTGCTCATCGACGACGAGGTCCGGTTTGCGCGGGCGCTTGCCATCAGCCTGCGGGCCCGGGGTTATGACGTCGACACGGCGACGACGGGGGAGGAGGGTCTCGAGCAGGCCGCCCACGGTCACCCCGACGTCATCGTGCTCGATCTCGGTTTGCCGGGTATCGACGGTCTCGACGTGCTGCGCGGTTTGCGCGGCTGGACGACGGTGCCGGTCATCGTGTTGTCGGCGCGCCACGGGGAGCCGTCGAAGGTCGACGCCCTCGACGCGGGCGCCGACGACTACGTCACGAAGCCGTTTGGCATGGACGAGCTGCTTGCTCGCCTGCGCGCCCTCTTGCGACGGGCAGCCCCGGCCGATGACGAACCGCGTGTCACCACTGACGACTTCACGCTCGATTTGGCAGCCAAGACGGCGGCGGCGGCGGATGGCACGCCCGTGCACCTCACGCCGAGGGAGTGGGGTGTCGTCGAGGTGCTCGTGCGCAACGAGGGGAAGCTCGTCTCCCAGAAGCAGCTGTTGCAAGACGTCTGGGGTCCCCAGTACGAGAGGGAGACCGACTACCTCCGCGTGTACTTGGCCGCTGTGCGACGCAAGCTGGAGCCGGACTCGTCCAGACCGAAGTACTTCATCACCGAGCCCGGGATGGGCTACCGCTTCCAAAGCGGGCGCTAAAGACCCGCGAAGATCCGCGGGCACTTCATAAAGAGGGCGCAAAACCGCTGGTCATGGCCGGTGGGCGGCAGTACACCAGGTACATGAGCGATCGCGGTGTGAAGATCTGGATAGGCGCAGCGGTGGGCTCTCTTGGCGCGCTGTTCACCGCGGCGGCGCTCGTCGGCGTGCGTGGGGACATCCAGAACGCCAACGTCGCCCTTGTGCTCGTCCTGTGGGTGCTCTTGGGGGCCGTCACCGGCGGCCGGGCGTCGGCGGTCATCTCTGCCTTCGTCGCCGCCATCTCCTTCGACTTCTTCCAGACCAAGCCCTACAACTCGTTGAAGATCAGCGATGGCAACGACGTGCTGACGACGGTGCTCCTCCTTGCTGTTGGCCTGGCGATCGGCGAGATCGCCATCAGGGCCCAGCGCGTCCACGCCCAGCGCGACGACCAGCGTCTCCAGCTCCAGCGCATGCACCGCATCGCGGGAATGGCTGCCGGGGGCGAGGGCGTCGAGGATCTCCTGCTCGCCGTGACGGCCGAGCTCATCGAGACGCTCGAGTTGCAGAACGCGTGGTTCGAACGTCCTCCGTTCGAAGCCGGCCTGCGGCGACTGGAGCACAGCGGCGTCATCGAGAGCCGGGAGCACCGCTACGCCAACGGCGAGTTCGAGCTCCCGCGGGAGGGTGTGGAACTACCCGTCGTCGCCGCCGGCCGCACGGTCGGTCGGTTCGTGCTGATCCCGACGCCCGGCGTCGGCGTCTCCAAGGAGCGGCGCATGAGCGCGGTCGCCTTGGCCGACCAGGTGGGAGCGGCATTGGCGCGCCCGGCGGCGTAGATTTCGGTGTGCCCCATGGCGTGCTGGTGATCGGCGTCGCTGCGGCGGCCGTCGGCTTCGGCGCCGCCAGCGTGATGGCCGCCGTGCGGGGCGAGTACCTGGTCGGCACGTGGGGGACCGGACGTCACCGCGGAGCCGCGGTCCTCGTCGCCCTGACCTATTTGGCGATGGGTGCGTTCCTGCTCTGGGCCATCACCGACGCCTCGAGGTAGGGCGTTGCATTCGGCTTGCGCATGCCGGGTCGGCATATCTAGTGTAAGTCTATCGGACAAGTAGAGATACTAGAGATAGATCAGATAGCGCTGATCGCTGGGGGTCTCGCGGCGAGCGATCTGTGGACGGCTCACGCACGCGTGGACCACGTGCGCCGCCATCACGTACGGCTCCTGAGGACAGACCTCTACGAGGCGTGGCTTCTCGGGTGGGCGCCGGGCCAACACGTCGGCATGCACGACCACGGCGAGGCTGCGGGTGCGTTCGTCGTCGTGCGCGGTGAGCTGCGCGAGGTGCTCCCCGAGAGTCGGCGCTCGATTGTCGACCTGGGCGCGGGCTCGACGGGTGTCGTCCGGCGTGGCCAGCTGCACGACGTCGGCAACGCCTCGGACACCCCGGCGCTGAGCATCCACGTGTACTCGCCACCGTTGTCGACGATGACGTTCTACGACGCGTCGGGCCGGGCGCCGCTGCGAACTGAAGCCGTATCGTGACGGCCGTGGCCGAGCGGACGATCGACGACGTTCTCGCCGAGGCTCGCCGGCGGATTCCCGAGCGCGTTCGGGCCGAGGACCTGGCGGCGGTAATGGCCGCTGGCGCCCTCGTCGTCGACACCCGCAGCGAGGCGCAGCGCCGCGAGCACGGCGAGCTGCCGGGCGCGGTCGTCGTCGAGCGCAACGTGCTCGAGTGGCGCCTCGACCCCGCAAGCGCCCACCGGCTCACAGATGCCGGCGACTACGACCGACAGATCGTCGTCGTCTGCGACGAGGGCTACGCCTCGAGCCTGGCCGCCGCCTCCCTGCAAGACCTCGGGCTCGTCAACGCCACCGATTTGGAGGGCGGATTCCAGGCCTGGAAGGCACTGCCCTAGATCGGTTCGTGGGGGGCGATCGACGGCGGCTGGAACAGTCGCCGCTGCTGGGCGGTCAGTGACCGCCACAGGGCGCGGTGCGGCTCCTTGTACTGGTTCCACGCCAGGTGGCCGGGGGAGTACTTGAAGAGCACGGCCCGGCGCTCGTAGGGCGCAGTCCAGGGGATCGTGCAGTGGGTGAGGGCCTCGGTGAAGACGAGAACCGACCCGGCGGCGAGCGGCACCTCGCGCACCCACTCGGTGGGGATCTCCGGCGGGAGGTGCTCGTCGGCCTTGTGGCTCCCGGGGATGCACCCGAACCCGCCCTGGCCGGGCGCGCTGTCGACGAGCGTCCACGTCACCGTGGTCAGCCCGTTGTACATGCGGCCGCCGCGGTGCAGGTAGTACTGCGACGGGTCGAACGGCGTGCCGCCTCCGTGGAGACCGAGGCCCGATGTCCCGGGAGCCATCCGGATCCCGTAGGCGTGATCGAGCCGCAGATGGTCGCCGAGCAGGTCCCGGAGGATCGGCAGCACCGTGGGGTGGTCGAGCAGGGTGCGGAACAGCGGGTCCCAGCGCAGGAACTCGTCGCCGAAGCGCTGGCTCCCGATGTCGGGGCCCGCCGGCATCAGGCGCTGAGCTTCCACCATGGCGTCCAGGTGCTCGACGTCGCGCCGGGGGAGCACGGCGTCGAGCACCAGGTAGCCGTAGACGTCGAAGAAGTAGCGCTGCTGGGCGGTCAGGCCGTCGGCCACCCGCCCATTCTGGCGGGTCAGCTCTGGCGGATGGCCTCGACGTTCAGGTCGATCTTGATCTTCTTGCCGACCAGGAGGCCGCCGCTCTCGAGGACGGCGTTCCAACCGAGGTCCCAGTCCTCGCGGTTGATCTCGGTGCTCGCCGAGAAGCCGATGCGCTGGTCGCCGAAGGGGGTGTTCTCGCCGCCCTCGAACTCGGTCTCGAGCACGACCGGGTGGGTGACACCCCGGATGGTCAGCAGGCCGCCGACCTGCCAAGTGCCGTCGTCAACAGGCGTTACGCTCGTCGACTTGAACGACATGCTCGGGTGCTCCTCCACGTGGAAGAAGTCGGGGCTGCGGAGATGCTCGTCACGACGGGCGTCGGCGGACTCGACGCTGGCCACGTCGACGTCGACCTCAACCGAGGACTCCTCGGGGTTCTCGGCGATCTGGATGTCGCCCGAGAAGTTCGTGAAATGGCCCCGGACCTTGGAGAGCCCCAGGTGACGGGCGACGAACTCGACGGAGCTGTGGCTCGTGTCGATGACATAGGTCCCGGGCGCGGGGACGTCCCGGCCCTGGTGGGTGCGGACCAGCTGCGCTTCGGTGGTGGACATGGCTCCTCCTCGTGGGTTCTACGGCGTACGAGGAAGTAAACTGTTTGCATACACAACATTATTCCGAGCAACAAATTTTCCGGAAGCGGGGGTAGAATTCAGCTATGGCGCAGAAGCTCGATGAACGGCGTACGGCGGCGTGGCGCGCCTTTCTGGCCAGCCACGCGGCCCTCGTCGGGCGCCTCGGCGAAGAGTTGCAGGAGGAGAAGGGGTTGCCCCTTCCCTGGTACGAGGTCCTGCTCTGGCTGGGCCAGGCACCCGAGGGCCGGATGCGGATGGGCGAGCTGGCCGGCAGTCTGCTGCTCACGCCATCTGGCGTGACGCGCCTGGTCGACCGCATGGAGGCCGACGGGCTGGTGAAGCGAGAGCAGTGCCCGAGCGACCGGCGTGGATGGAACGCGGTGATCACCCCCGCTGGGCGCTCGCGCCTGCGGGCGGCGGCGCCGGTGCACCTCCGCGGCGTCGAACAGCACTTCGGCCGCCACCTCAGCGACGACGAGGCCGACATGCTCGCCGACGTCCTCAGCCGCGTGCTGCAGGACGTGCACCCCGACGCCGCCGCTCGCGTCTGCGGGGTCGGCGAGCGCGAGCCCGCCAAGGCCCGCTAGCTCCTAGCCGACGCGAACCTTGCGCTTCGCCGTCACCGGGCGGCGACGCGCCGACTTCGCGCTCCGGCCGCCCCGGCGCGCGGGGTCGGCCAGCCAGGCCTCGAGCTTGGCGAGGGGCATCGGGCGGGCGAGGAGATAGCCCTGGGCGACGTCGCAGCCCGCCTTGCGCAGACCGCCGAGCACGGCGTCGCTTTCGACCCCCTCGGCGACGACGCGCAGCTGCAGGTTGTGGCCGAGGTCGACGATCGACCGCACGATGGCCGCGTGGGCCGGGTTGGTGAGCATGTCGAACACGAAGCTCTTGTCGATCTTGAGCTCGTGCACGGGGAGGTTCGACAGGTAGCCGAGTGACGTCTGGCCCTGGCCGAAGTCGTCGATGCTGACGCGGACGCCGGCTGCGTCGAGCTGCGCGAGTGCCGCCCCGGCCCGCTCGGGGTCGGCGATCAGGGCGGTCTCGGTGATCTCGACGATCAAGCGCGTGGCGGGCACTCCAGCGCGCTCGAGCGAAGCCTGCACCCGGTCCGCGAAGTCGGGCTTGCTCAGGCTGCGTGCCGACACGTTGACGGCCACCGCGAGACCAGCACGCCCGCGTCCCATGGTCTTGACGTCTTCCAGGGCCGTGGCCAACACCCAGTCGGTGAGCTTGTCGATGAGGTCGGTCTGTTCGGCGACGGGGATGAAGCTGTCGGGATACACGAGGCCGCGCACCGGGTGCTCCCAGCGCACGAGCGCCTCGAACGCTTCGACCTTGCCGTCGCCGATGGCGGCCTTGGGCTGATAGTGGAGCACGAGCTGGCCGGCGTCGATGGCCTGGCGGAGCTCGGCGATGAGCCCGAGCTTGGCCGCGTCGTAGTCGTCCTGCTCGGCGTCGTAGCGCACGACCCCCGAGTGCGCGCCCTTGGCGACGTACATGGCGACGTCGGCGCGCTGGAGGAGGTCGTCGACGTTGTTGCCGTCCTCGGGAGCGACGACGTAGCCGACGCTGCTCTCGAGCGACAGCGGCAGCCCGCTGACCTCGACCTCGCGGTCGATGACTTCGCGCAGCCGCCAGAGCGCTTCTTCCGGATCCGTGGCACCAGTGAGGATGACGCCGAACTCGTCGCCCCCGAGGCGGGCGACAGTGTCCTCCGGACGGGTGTTGACGTCCAGACGCCGCGCTAGCTCGGCGAGGAGACGGTCGCCGTTGTGATGGCCGAGCGTGTCGTTGACGTCCTTGAACCGGTCGAGGTCGATGATGGCGATGACGACCGGTTGACTGCGCCGTGCCTTCTTGAGCGCAGCCGCCGCCCGCCGGTGGAAGAGCGTGCGGTTGGGCAGGTCGGTGAGGTGGTCGTGCTCGGCGAGGAAAGCGTTGAACTTCACCTCCTGGCGGAGGCCCCGGCCCATCGAGATCGAGATGACGAGCAGCGTGAGGTACAGCGCGCCGAGGCCGATCCCGAGGTCGCGGTAGAGGGTGTGCAGTCCGGCGCTGACCTCCTGGTTGATCGGCGCGTACGGCAGGTAGATCTCGAGCACCCCGATGCGGTGGGACGGGTCGCCCGCCTCCAGCGCCCGGTAGACCTCGACGGCCTGGACCCCGGTCGGGCCCTCGTCGTTGGCGTCGGCGTTGAGGTGGGTCAGCTTGGCCACCGGTCCGCCGGACGCCGCTTCGATTGCCTCGTGCTCGGGCGCGGCGTTCATCCCCGATTCGTCGCCACTCCAGACGACGTGGCCGGCGAGGTCGCGCAGCCGCAAACGGAGGATTGTCTTGTTCGACGCGAGTCGCGTCAGGCTCTCGCGCTGGGTCTGGGTCAACGCCGTGCTCACCGGGTTGCCCTCGGGAAACAGGGGTTCCACGCCGGTCTGCGCCACCAGCGTTGCCTGGGACTCGCCTTCGTTGAGGCCCCGGCGCTGGGCCTCGGACTTGAAGTTGAGGGCCAGGGCGGCGCCGAGGACGAGCACGGGGATAAGGCTGATGGCCGCGTGCACGCCAAAGAGGCGTTTGACCGAACTCCGAGCGCGCCTCCGCTCCCTCACCTGTCAGATATCGGCCTCGAGCGAGGGGGACTGGAACGCGAAGTGCCCCCTTTCCCCGTTCTTAACCCCTGGCCAGGAGGATCCCCAGGAAGAGGGCGGCGAGGGCGGAGAGCCCGGCGATGGCGCCCCAGGCGGCCAGCCCGGCCTTCGACCGGGCCGTGGAATGGAGGAAGGCGCTCAGCCCCGAGGCGGCCACGACGCCGATCTTCACCATCAGGGTGACCCCGTAGGCACCGTGGAAGCTGGCGTGGACGGCGGCGATGTTCCAGATCCCGGTGGCCACGAGGACCACGAAGGCGGGCCAGGCAATCCGGTTGAACCGGCGGGCGACCGTGCGCGGCGCGTCCGGGGAGATGGCGCGCAGACCGGGGACGAGCCCGGCGAGGGTCAGTTGACCGCCGACCCAGACCGTCGCCGCCAGCACGTGGATGAACAACCGGACGGTCGACCAGTGAACGGTGAGCATCAGCGAATGGCGTGGGTGTTGGCTTCGTCGGCGAAGGCAGCGTCCATGGCACCGGGGCGGTCGACCTGCAGGACGGCGATCGCCGTCCCGCTTGGATCCACCAGTGCGGTGGCGTCACCCTCGGGCGTCCCCATGGGACCGAGCTCGACGGTCCAGCCACCGCCAACGAGGTCCGCCGTCGCTGCCGCGAGGTCGTCGACGGCGTAGATCGGCAGCACCGACCCCGCGGGCCTGTGATCGGCGATCAGCACGAGGGGAGGACTACCCAGGTCGACGGCCGCCACATCGGCACTGAAGGCGTGGAACCGCCACCGCATCGTCGCACCCGGGATCCGCAGCCAGGCAGCCAGGTCGGCGGACGTGTCGTCCGAGCCGACGTACAGGAAGCGAAGCTCCATGCCCGTTGTTTCTACTGTGGACAGTTCCCATGCCTATCCGATCTGACCTCCGCAACGTCGCCATCGTGGCCCACGTCGACCACGGGAAGACGACTCTCGTCGACGCCATGCTCTGGCAGTCGGGTGCGTTCCGCGCCAACCAGGAGGTCGCCGAACGGGTCCTCGACTCGATGGACCTCGAGCGGGAGAAGGGCATCACCATCCTGGCCAAGAACGTCGCGGTGCAATACGGCGACGTGAAGATCAACATCGTCGACACGCCCGGCCACGCCGACTTCGGCGGTGAGGTGGAGAGGGGCCTGGCGATGGTCGACGGTGTCCTCCTGCTGGTCGACGCCAGCGAGGGCCCGCTCCCGCAGACGCGCTTCGTGCTGCGCAAGGCCCTGGAGAACCACCTGCCGGTGGTGCTCGTGATCAACAAGGTCGACCGCCCCGACGCCCGCATCAAGGACGTCGTCGACGAGGTGTACCAGCTGTTCATCGACCTCGACGCCCAGGAACATCACATCGAGTTCCCGATCGTCTACTGCAACGCCCGGGCCGGGCAGGCGTCGATGGATCCCGAAAAGGAGGGCGTCGACCTCGAGCCGCTGTTCCGCACGCTGCTCGACC
>JAFAUA010000481.1 GCA_019243595.1 Acidimicrobiia bacterium | reverse complement strand
TGGAGAAGCCGCTGCAGGTGGCACTGGCCGTACCGACCTGAGCGAGCGGCACGATGAAGGCCGCGGCCGTCAGGGCGGCGAGAAGGCAGCGGGCGCGGGCGGTGTACCGGGTGCGTCGACGGTTGGCGAGCATGAGGTGGCGAGTCCCCGCCGCCTAGTTGACGGCCAGCTGGTAGGCCAGCGCGTACCGGGCGAACGCTGCGGTCCACTGTCCGTTGGCGTAGTACGCGTTGCCTTGGCTGAGATACATCTGGGCGGCGGGATTCACGGTCTGCCCGGCGGCGGTCATCGCGGTGATCGCTCCCGACGTGAGGTCACGCGCCCTCTCGAGGTAGCCGCCCTGGGTCGCGGGCAGCTGGAAGAGCCCGACCTGTGCGGACTGGGAGTACTCGGCGAGGGACCGCTCGATCTCGAGCCGGACGCTCAGGTTCTGGAACGTGGAGATGTTCGAGAGGATGGTGTCCTCGTTGGCGTTGATGGCGTTGGCCAAGCCGTTGGCGCTGTCGCTCGTCGTGCCACCGTTCGGGGTGCCGTCGTTCGCTCCGCCGACGGTGCTGAGAAGCGAGTCGGTGCGGCTCTGGAGATCAGTGGCGATGTTGTCGATGCCGTTGGCCGTGCCCTGCGCTGTCCCGAGGCTCGTGCTCAACGTGTTCAGCTTGTTGGTGATGCTGCTCGTCGTGCTCTGGATGGAGGCGATCGTGGTGTCGATGCCGTCGGCCAGAGACTTGAGCGTGGTGACGTCGTCCTGGTTGGCAGCCTCTGCATAGTTGTCGGGGTTGCTTGTCACGCTCGCGTCGGTCGGGAACTGGGACTCAAGTGCTGCGTTGGACGCGGCCGTCGCGCAGTCCTGGTCGTTCGCCAGGAGTCCGCCGGTGACCACCGAGATCTCCGCCGCCACGCCGTAGGCGACGCCGGCAACGATCAGAGCAGGTGCGAAGTCGGCGCCGTCGGGCATTCCCGATGCCACGGCGTTGGCCGCGCTCGCGACCTGAGCCGCGGCCCACGAGGCGTAGAAGTCCGCTTGGATGTTGCCGAAGCCCGACGTGCAGTCGGAGAGGGCGCCGCCCGTGACGTCTTTCGGAGCCGGTGCCGGCGCCGTCACGGCCGCAAGCCGTTGCTGCACGGTCGCCGGCTCCTGAGCCCAGTTCGAGTTGGTGCCGACGATCGCCTGCATCGCTTCCAGTTGGGGGCCCGTGAGGTTCGGGACCTGCTGGAGACCGACATTGAGGGCCGTTTGCTCGTCCTGCAGCTTCGGTGCGATGGCGGCCTTGGTGGCGGGGTTTTGCGCGGCGGCGTTGAGCGCGCCCTGCAGGTTCTGCAGGTAGGCGGTGACCTGGCCCTGGAACGCCTGGTCAGATGCGCTCAGCGGCGCCGGCGTCGTGGCCCGTGCGGAGTTGGGCAGCGTCGCCACCACCATGGCCACGGTGACGACGACAACCGGGATCCCGAACCAGCGCTTCATCGTGTCCCTCGAATCGTGTGTGCCGGGCAGTTGCTACGCGACATCGTTGTAGGCCGTGCAGTAGGTCTTGTAAGCGAGCTTGTACTGGTGATTGGCGAAGTAGTTGTTGGCGGTCGCCAGGTCGGTGGCCGCCTTGGCCGGGTTTCCCTGACCGGCGGCGGTCTCCTTGTTGACCGTGTCAGTGACAATGGTCTTGACCAGGTCGAGGTAGCCGCCGTTGGCGGCGGGTACCTCGTAGAGGCCGACTGCGCCCGTGAAGGTCTTGTTGGTGGCGAGGTTCTCCTCGATCGCCATCCGCAGCTGGAGACTCTGGAAGGTGCTGAGGTTGGTGATCGCCGTCTTGGCCTTGTTGAGCTCGATTACCTGCGTGTTCTTCAGGATGGCGACATTCGCCTGGAGGGTCTGCAGATCGGTCTTCACCTCGCTCACCCGAGTGTTGACGTCGGTGAGGGTCGTGTTGAGGTCGGTCGCCGCAGTGTTGAGCGAGTCAGCCTGCGTGCTCACGTTGTCGATCGCGTTGAGGGCCTGGGTGATCGTGGCGCTCGTTGCCTGCGCCGAGGTGATCAGCCCCTGGACGGTGATCTCCGAGGCGATCCGCTTGCCTCCCTGCGGAAGGATCAGGTTCTCCTCGTTGCCGAACTCTGTCGCGAAGCAGTCCGTCGACACCGCGAGCGCCTGGGACAGCCCGAGGTAGACGCCGTTGAGAACGCCCCACACGACGGCGAGTGCGATTTTCACGCCGGTGGGTACGTCGATCCCGACGAAGACGGCCGCGACGCCGGGCGCGGCGAGCATGGCCGCTTGGGCCGCTGTCTGCGCGATGTTCGCTGCCTCCGCAGCCGCAAACTCAGCGCGGGGGTCGCCTGCGCTGTTGCAGCTGGACGTGAACGTCCCGGCGAAGTCGTTCGTGTACGGGAACTTCGTCGAAGGGGGGTTGAAGGCGCTGATCGCGGAGGTCATCTGCGCCGGCGCCTGTTGCCAGCTGGCGTATGCCTGCAGTGCCTGCTGGAGCGCGTCGAGGTTGGTCGAGTCGAGGTTGGCCACCTGCTGCTTCGCCGACTCGAGGGCCGCAACAGTGTTTGTGCCTGTCACCTTGTAGCCCGCCGCCGTCGACGGGTTGGCCTGCACCTTGTTCACGACCGGCTCGAGTCCCGTCAGCATGGCCTCGAAGTTGGTACGGAACGTCTCTTCCGCCGGCGTGGTGGGTGGCGCCGTGGTGGTCGTCTGGGCGAACGACGGGGACGCCGCCAAGATCGCGATGGCCGAAAACAGCGCCGTGGACGCGAGCGCCCAGGGCCAGCGTCGTCTCATGCCGGTCCTCTCCTCGCCAACCCCAAGCCAGTAGACATTCGGGCGAGCATCGCAGGGCGACCCGGGCGGCGCTCTAGGGATTTCCCTAGTTCTCGGTCACTACGAGCCTTGTCAGGAACGCGACAACTCTGTTACGCGGCGCCGTCGTCCGACTTGCCCTCCGGACCGCCGACCGAGAGCAAAACGGCCAATTGCGTACGGTTCGCCACACCGAGCTTGCGAAACACGTGCACGAGATGGAACTCGACGGTCTTGGTGCTCACGAACAGGTCGGCGGCGATCTCGCGATTGGTGAGCCCTCGGGAGGCACGAATGGCAACCGCCTTCTCGCCGTCGGTAAGCGAGGCCTTGGCGTCGAGGATCTCCTCGGCGGTGTTGCGGTCGGTGTCGGCGGCGTCCCGTTGCCGTCGCATCTCGTCGAGGGCGTGCTTCGAGCGCAGAGCCGATTGGACGCGGGCAAGGAGCTCGACTGAGTCGAACGGCTTCCGCACATAGTCAACCGCTCCGAGCGCCAGTGTGTCGGCGACGACGGATGGCTCGAGCTCGGCGGTGATAACAATCGTCGCCGGCTGGTCCTGCCCGCCTGCCCGGGAAGCGATCAGCTCGACGAGGTCCTGGCCGGCGTCGGTCCCGATATAGAGGTCGATCAGGGCCGCGTCGACGTGGGTCGTAGCGAGGATTTCGGTCGCCCGTCTCACCGTGGGCGCCGTGACCACCTCGTAGCCGGCGTCGCCGAGCAGGAACGACAGCATCCGCAGGATCTCCTCATTGTCGTCGACAACGAGGACAACATCCCGGCTCGTGGTCCTCATGTAGAGGACACGCTACCCACGGGCTCCCCCTGCCCGGGGGTCATCCCGAATCCCCGTCACGCCGGTGCGCCGCCGGTAGCCTCGGGCTGCAAATGGCACCCACGCGCATGGCCGACCAGGTCGGCCGCGTTCTCGGCGGGCGCTATCGGCTGCGTGCCGCCCTGGGCAGCGGTGCGTCGGCCCAGGTGTTCCTCGCGGACGACGCGGCCCTCGGTCGTCCGGTCGCGGTCAAGCTGCTGCACCCGGCGCTGGCGGGCGACAACACGTTCCTGCGCCGATTCCAGGCCGAGGCGCGCGCCGCTGCCGGACTGACCCATCCCCACATCATGGCCGTCTACGACTGGGGCGACGACGAGGACAGCCCGTTCCTGGTGTGCGAGTACCTGGCGGGTGGGAGCCTCCGCGCCGTGCTCGACGGCGGTCACCGCCTCACGCCCTCCCAGGCCCTGCTGGTCGGCCTCGAGGCGGCCCATGCCCTGCACTATGCCCACGGACGGGGCATCGTCCACCGCGACATCAAGCCCGGCAACCTGTTGTTCGACGCCGACGGCCGGCTGCGCATCGCCGACTTCGGCATGGCCCGCGCTCTCGCCGAGGCGGCGTGGACCGAGCCGGCTGGCGCCTTGCTGGGCACCGCCCGCTACGCGGCACCCGAGCAGGTGAAGGGGGAGTCGGTCGACGGGCGGGCCGACATCTATTCGTTGTCGGTCACGTTGATCGAAGCCGTCACCGGAAAAGTGCCGTTCGCGGCCGACACGACGATCGCCACCCTGATGGCGCGCGTCGACAATCCTCTGAAGGCGCCGCCGGAGCTCGGCGCCCTCGGCCCGGTTGTCGAGCAGGGTGGACGGTCGGAGAAGGACGAGAGGCCCGACGCCGCTGCCTTCGCCCGGGCGCTGGACGCCGCGGCTCGTGAGCTGCCTGCGCCCGGGCCTCTTCCCCTCGCCGGCCTGCCCGACGACATCACGGTCATCACCGAGGACGCCACCGAGCTCGGACTGTCGTCGTCGGGCCAGACGGCGGTGGTCGCGGCCGCCGGTCCTCGGCATCGGTGGCCCTTGGCGCTGTTGATCGTCGCCCTGATCCTCGCCGTGGCCGGCACCGCGTACGCCGTCACCCATGCGTCGTCGGCGCCGACGCACAAGATCCCGCAGTTGGCGACGAAGAACGAGGCCGACGCAAAGGCTGCCTTGCTTGGACTCAAGCTGAACCCGAAGATCAACCGGCCCTACAGCGACACCGTGCAGGCGGGTCTGGTGATCGACACGAAGCCTGGCGCAGGCGCCAAGGCGAAGGAGCACAGCACGGTCGTCGTCGATGTCTCCGCGGGCGCCGCGCCCGTCGCCGTGCCCGATCTCAGCGCCACGACGCAGGCGCAGGCCACGACGAAGCTCGACGACGTCGGGCTCGTCGCCAACGTCGTCAAGACGTTCGACGAGAACGCGCCGCCGGGGGCCGTCATGGGGTGGTCGCACAAGGGTGAGACGGTGCCTAAGCACACCACCATCGACCTCACTGTCTCGGCGGGCCCCAAGCCCCGTACGGTGCCGAGCCTGGCCGGGCAGCCCTACGCCCAGGCCGCCGCCGCCCTGCAGCAGCTCGGACTGACGCCCGCC
>JAFAUA010000458.1 GCA_019243595.1 Acidimicrobiia bacterium | reverse complement strand
TCGCCCCAGAGCACGACGACCGGCAGCCGGCGGCGCTTGAGCTCCTCCAGCTCTGCGGTGAGGTCGGCGGTGCGGGCGACCTGCGCGACGCGCCACATGGCGCCGGGGTTGCGGATGAGGTTCGGCACCGCGTCCTCGAGGACGACGGGGAGCACCTTGGTGAGGTGGGGCACCGGGAGCATGTCGCTCGGGAAGTGGATGCCCCAGTCCCACAGGGGGCGCTGCGCCATCTTGCGGACGGTGGCGCCTTCGCCGGTCCACACCGACCCCCCGATCGAGTTCACGAGAACCAGCGACCGCACGCGATCCGGAAAGTCGTGGGCGACCTGGATGGCGACGCCGCCGCCGAAGGAGTGCCCGACGACGATCACGGGTTCGGTGACGCCGACAGCGTCGAGGAACTCGTTGACCCACGCCGCGTATCCGGCCAGGTTGAGGCTGCCCTTCGGGAGGTTCGCGGTGCCGCCGAAACCGGGCTGGGCCGGCGCGTACACCCGGCAGCCCAGATGGACGAGCCGCTTCAGGGGCCGCTTGTACGCGTGATGGGCGAGACCCCAGCCGTGCAGGAACAAGAGGGGGATGCCCTCGCCGGCAACGCCGTAGACGGCCGGCCGATCTCGGACAGTGGTGCTCTGCCACGCCAGATGGTCGGCCGGGCCGGGGACCCGATCGCTAGCCATCGCGAGCGTTAGTTTACCCAGCGCGAGCTATTTCTCTCCTGCCGGCCGCGCTCCGTGGCGCTCAGGCGCCGGCCAGCAGCTGGCGGCGCTCGACCTCGTTCAGACCGCCCCAGATCCCGTGGGGCTCACGGATCTCGATGGCGTAGTCGAGGCAGGGCTGGCGCACCGGACAGGTGGCACAGATGGCCTTGGCCCGCTGCTCGCGCTCCTCTTTCTGGTCCTTCCGCTCCACGTAAGCGGGCGGGAAGAACACGGCAGCCTGGGGGCCGCGGCAGGCAGCCTTCACCTGCCACGCATCAGCAGCGCGCTGGCTCGACACGGAACCCCTTTCCCCTCGCCGCCGGGACGATACATCCGCCCGCAGCGCCCGACAAGGGGCGTTTTGGCTGGTCAGGCTCCCGCGCCACCCGTTGCGGTGTCATCGACCCCAGCCGGCTCGACCTGGAGGACGAGGCCCTCCACGCCCGCCACCCGGATCGCATCGCCTGCGGCAATGGGAGTGGCCCGATTTGTCCGGGCTTGCCACAGGGCCTCACGCACGCGAACCATGCCCTCGGGGTTCAAATCGGCGGTCGCCGTGCCCATCTCGCCGACCATCGTCTCCCGGCCGATTGTGGGCGTCGAGAACCGAGCCCGGACAACCGAGGGCATCGCCGCCAGCATGAACAGGGCGGCACCGAGGAGCACGAGGACGGCGGTGACCAGCGGCAGGTGGAGGCCGTCGTAGAGCATCCACGTGCCCGCGACCAGCGAGACCGCGCCGATACCTGTCCAGAACCGGGGCGCGCCTGTCTGCACGTCGATCGAGAGGCCGGCCACCCCCAGAGCCAGGAGTCCGATGCCGAGCGGCCGCGCCGGCAGCACCGCCAGGCCGAAGGCGGCGAGGACGAGGAACAGAGCGCCGGCGCCGCCGGCCAGGCCGACGCCCACCGTGAAGAACTCGAAGACGATCAGCAGCATCCCGGCCACCAGCAGCAAGTAGGCGACCGACGGGCTGGCGACGGTGTGCAGCAGGCGCTGCACGAGGGCGAGCTTGGCGAAGCTGACCTGCACCGACGGCTCCCGCCGGGGTTGGCCGCCGCGCTGCACGACGCGCGCCGTTTGCAGCGTGTGGCCGTTCACCGTGCGCCCGTCGAGGTCGACGATGAAGTCGCCGATGGTCGGCGCCACCAGGTCGGCCGCCTTGGCCGCCTGCGCCTCGGAGGCCGACAACGAGCGCGCCGTCCGCAGCCCAGGGCGCACGCGGCAGTCGGGGCACTCGCCGATGCGCGAGCCCTGGGCGATCCCGACGAGCGGCGCCACGTCCGCCAGAAGCGCCGCGCCCCTGTAGGCGTGGCTCCCGCTAGCGCCGACCCAGACGGCGACCGGGATCGGCGTGCGCGAAAGCCGCGTCGTCAACGCCCGCATCTGCCCGCCCGACAACAGGTCGCCCGGGCTGTCGAGCTGGATGACGAGCACCTCGCTGCTGCCGCGCTCGGCGGTCCGCAACGAGTCACGGATGAAGTCGGCGACGATCGGATCGATGCGCCCGTTGACCTCGATCACCGCGACCGTCGGCGTCGCCGCTTGGGCGCGGGCAGACGTCGACCAGCCCGTGCCGGCCGCGAGGACCACGCCGGTCAAAAGGGTCG
>JAFAUA010000161.1 GCA_019243595.1 Acidimicrobiia bacterium | reverse complement strand
AAAGGAGGGTGGGAACGTGCCGTACGCCGAGGGCCGCGTCTACTACGACGCCGACAGCCACCTCATGGAGCTGCCCGACTGGCTCGAGCAATTCGCTGACGAATCGACGCGCGAGCGGTTGCGCTCGCTGAACCTCGGTGGCGCCGGCGCGCTGGCGAAGGAGGCGGTCGACGCGGCCGCCCGGCGCAAGGGCGACGCGGACGCCGCGGCTGCGCTCGAGGGAGCGCTCATGAAGGCCAAGGGCTGGAACGCCTTGGGCGCCTTCGACGCCGCCGAGCGCAGCCGCGCCCTCGACCTGTTGGGCTTCGACCGTCAGCTCGTCTTCTCGACGTTCGCGGCCACGCAGTACCTCGGCGACGACCTCGACCTCCTCTACGGCGGCACCTCGGCCCACAACCGCGCCGTCGCCGCCTTCTGCGAAGCCGACTCACGCTTGATCGCCGTCGCCAGCGCCCCGTGGGCTGATCCCGAGCGGACATTGCGGGCTGTCGACGAGGCGATCGACCTGGGCTGCGGCGCCGTGCACGTCCCATCGCATCCGGGTCGGGGCGTCTCGCCGACGCATCCCGACTACGAGCCGGTGTGGGCGACGCTCGAAGAGCGGGGCATCCCGTTCATGCTGCATGTCGGCGGCGGCGGACGTTCACTGCGGCGAGCGTTCCACGACAACGGCCGTCCCGTGAGCGACTTCCTCGGTGGCGGGGAGAACATCCGGGCCAAGGACTACATGGCCATTCACCAGGCGCCCGAGCAGTTCCTGTCGGTGATGGTGCTCGACGGCGTCCTCGACAAGTTTCCGGCCTTGCGGGGCGGCTGCATCGAGCAGGGCGCCATGTGGGTCGTGCCGTGGCTGCGCCGCCTCGACATCGCCCAGTCGACCTTCGCCAAGACCGAGCCGACGCTGTCGTCGCTGCCGCTGAAGGCGTCCGAGTACGTCCACCGCCAGCTCTGGTTCACGCCGTTCCCCACCGAAGACGTGGGCTGGATGATCGACCAGTGCGGCGACGACCTTTTCCTGTTCTCCTCGGACTACCCCCACCCCGAGGGTGGTCGCGACCCACTCGGCAAGTTCGAGGAATCCCTGCGCGGGACGCCCGAGGTCGCCAAGGAGCGCTTCTACAGCGGCAACTTCGCCGACATGATCGGCCTGGCGCCAGTCACCGCCTGACGACTCGTCGTCGCTACGCGGTCTGGATGCCCGCCGCGTCCTCGAGGCCGAGTTCGGCGATGGCGACCTCTCGCATCTTGAACTTCTGGACCTTGCCGGTGACGGTCATCGGGAACTCGTCGACCGCCTTCCAGTAGCGAGGGACCTTGAAGTGGGCCAGGCGCTCGCGACAGAAGGTGCGGAGGTCGTCGTCGGACGCGGCGTCGCCCTCCCGGAAGGTGATCCACGCCATGAGCTCCTCGCCCATGCGGGCGTCGGGCACGCCGATGACCTGCACGGCGGCCACGGCCTTGTGCTGGAAGAGGACCTCTTCGATCTCCCGGGGGTAGATGTTCTCACCGCCGCGGATGACGAGGTCCTTAGAGCGGCCGACGATGTTGATGTAGCCCTCCTCGTCCATGACGGCGAGGTCGCCGGTGTGCATCCAGCCCGCGTTGTCGATGGCCTCGGCGGTGGCCTCGGGGTTCTCCCAGTAGCCGGGCATGACGAGGTAGCCGCGTGAGCACAGCTCGCCGGGCTCGCGGGTCTGCACGGTGGCGCCGGTCAACGGATCGACGATCTTCACCTCGACGTGGGGGAGCGCGGTGCCGACCGTCGACGTGCGGCGGTCGAGGTCGTCGGTCCTTCTCGTCATCGTCGATGCTGGCGACGTCTCGGTCATGCCGTAGGCGATCGTGATCTCCTCGGCGTGCATCTCGTTGACGACGCGCTTCATGACCTCGACCGGGCAGGGGGCGCCGGCCATGATCCCGGTGCGCAGGCTGGTCATGTCGAGGGTCGGGAACCGGGGTGACTCGAGCATGGCGATGAACATCGTCGGTACGCCGTAGATCGACGTGCAGCGGTCCTCGGCGATGGCGTCGAGGGTGGCGTCGGGCTCGAAGGACTCCGCCGGGTAGACCATCGTCGCCCCCGACGCGACGCAGCCGAGATTGCCGATGCCCATGCCGAAGCAGTGGTACAGCGGCACTGGGATGCACACTCGGTCGGCCTCGCTGTAGCCGAGGACCTCGGCGATCGAGCGAGCGTTATTCAGGATGCCGTGGTGGGTGAGCGTCGCCCCCTTGGGATTGCCAGTGGTGCCGCTCGTGTACTGGATGTTGATCGGCTCGTCGGTGTCGAGCGTCGCCTCCCGGGCCGCGAGCACGTCCCAGTCGACGGCGTCGCCGGCGTCGATCAGCGCTTTCCAGTCGCGGCCGAGAACGATGACCCGCTCGAGGGCGGGCAGGTCGGCGCGCACCGACTCGATCATCTCGACGTAGTTAGAGGCCTTGAAGCTCTGCGCGGTGACCAGCACCCGCACGCCCGACTGTCCGAGGGC
>JAFAUA010000084.1 GCA_019243595.1 Acidimicrobiia bacterium | reverse complement strand
AAGACCGGCACGGCCCAGGCCGGCAACAAGCAGGACACGTCGCTGTTCGTCGCCTTCGGGCCCACGACCGATCCGCAGTACACCGTCGGGGTCGTGATGGAGGAGTCCGGCTTCGGCGCGTCGGCGGCCGCTCCCGTCGCCCGACGTATCCTCGAGGCTCTCGCCGGTAAGCCGCCGCCCAACGTGAGCTACGCGGGCGGCGGGGCCGACTGACGTTGGCACTTGAACTGACCTGATGGCTACCGCAAGCGCAACCTCCGTCTTCCCCCTCCGCCGAGGCGCAACCGCGGCGTGGCGCCACATCGACTTGGCGCTGCTGTTCTCCTGCGTCGCCATTGCGGGCATGGGCGTGCTCATGGTGTTCTCGGCGACCGAGGCCAAGCTCCGCGACCAGGGGCTCGACCCGCACATGTACCTGAAGCGCCAGTCGGTGTGGGTCGTGCTGGGCCTGGCCGTGATGTTCGTGATGGTGAGCGTCGACTACCGCGTGCTGCGTGACATCGCGCCCATCCTCTTCGCCGGGGCCTTCTTCCTACTCGTCCTCGTGCTGTCACCAATCGGGTCGAGCACGCGCGGTGCCCAGGCCTGGTTCCAGTTCGGCAGCTTCCAGCTGGAGCCGTCGGAGTGGGCGAAGCTGGCACTGATCGCCTGTGTCTCCGCGTACTGCGCGACACATCGGGGGGACCTCGATGGTCGCCGCCTGCTCACGGTGCTCGCGCTGGCCGGCGCCCCGATGGCCCTCATCTACCTGCAGCCTGACCTCGGTACCGACTTGGTGTTCGCCGCCATCCTCATCACCGTGCTCGTGGTGGCCGGTGCCCGGCCGCGGCACATCGCGGCTCTCGTCGGGATCGCGATCGTCGGCATGGTGGCCGTCGTGCAGCTCGGGATCCTGAAGCAGTACCAGGTCGATCGTTTGACGGCGTTTGCCAACCCGACAAACGATCCCCAGCACTCGGCCTACAACCTGGCCCAGGCCAAGGCGGCCATCGGATCCGGCGGTCTGACGGGCACGGGCCTCTTCAAGGGGACTCAGACCAACCTCTCATTTGTCCCCGAGCAACAGACAGACTTCATCTTCACCGTCGTCGGCGAGGAGCTCGGCTTCGCCGGGGCGTTCACGTTGCTCGCCCTGTTCGCGGTCGTGGTGTGGCGCACGTGGCGAACAGCCACCCTCGCCCGGGATCTCTTCGGCACGCTCGTGTGCGTGGGGATTCTCGCGATGTTCGTATTCCAGATCTTCGAGAACGTCGGCATGACGATGGGGATCATGCCGATCACCGGCATTCCCCTCCCGTTCATGTCCTACGGCGGCTCGTCTACGGTCGCCAACTTCGCCGCGGTCGGACTCGTGCTCAACGTCCACATGCGGCGCTTCGCCTGAGCGCCCCCGGTCTTACCCCGGCGACCCGCCCCCGCCGAGCCCGGCGCATTGGCCGACGAACCCGTTCTTGTTGGGGCCGGCCTGCGAGTGGGAATTGTCGCCGGTCCCGGTGAAGCCCGTCGTGTTCCCCGAGCAGGTCAGGTAGCTGCCGAAGGTCGAGTTGGAGATGTCGAGGTTCCCGCCGCCGTTGTTGTTGATAAATCCGGAGCCGCCGACGGTCCAGCCCAGCATCTGACCGGTCTTGTCGCTGTTGTTCTGGAGCGTGAAGCTGCCGCCGATCTGGACGCCGTCGGGATCCAGCCCGCACTCGCCGTCGCACTCGCTGGACACGAAGGGGCCGGAGAACAACGAGCTGATGTTGACGCTGCCTAGCACCTTCCAGTTGTCGCAGATCTGGAAGGCGCCGCCATTCACGATGATGCTGCCGTCGATTTGCACGATGCCGCGCGAGCTCGTCGAGCAGTTGCTGAAGTTCATGTTGTAGGCGGTGAGGTTGCCGGTGATGTGGACCGGTGCGTCGAGGATCAGCGCCGAACCGGGTTGCGCGGTGACCGAGCCCTTGATGGTGACGTTCTGCAGCTCGCAGTACGTACCCGGGACATAGAGGTTCCCGACGATCGTCTGGTTCTGGATGAAGCCGTTGCAGGTCGTCGTCGCACTGGCGGTTACCGCTGTCCCCACCGTCAGCCCCCCGGCGAACAGCGCGAAGAGCGAAAGGAACCCTACGAGTCTGCGCATCAGTCCCCCCCTTCCGTTCGGAGGCACGGTAGGGGCGAGACGACTGAGTGTCAATCGTTTCCGGCCAGAACGCCGAGTCGGAGCGGTCCACTAAACTCGATACGAACATGACATCTCTTTGGCCGCGGATCGAGCCGCTCTTGGCCAAGGTGCAGAAGCCCGCCCGCTACATCGGCTGCGAAGACGGCGCTCGCACCCCCGACCACGGCAGCGGACGGGTGGCGTGGCTGCTGGTCTACCCCGACGCCTACGAAGTCGGGCTCCCGAACCAGGGCCTCCAGATCCTCTACGAGATCCTTAACGAACGCGACGACGCCGTCGCCGAGCGCGCCTATGCCCCCTGGGTCGACCTGGAGGCGCTGATGCGGCCGAGCGGGGTGCCGCTGTTCTCGGTCGACACGCACCGTCCGGCGAGCGACTTCGACCTGCTCGCCTTCAACCTCTCGGCCGAGCTCGTCTACACGAACGTCCTCAACTGCATCGATCTTGCGGGGGCGCCCGTGCGGGGTGCGAACCGCGGGCCCGAGCACCCGATCGTCGTGGCCGGCGGGCACTGTGCCTTCAACCCCGAGCCGCTGGCCGACTTCGTCGACGTCTTCGTGATGGGTGACGGCGAAGAGGTGATCAGTGAGATCACCGAGGTCGTCCGAGAGTGGAAGGCATCGGGTCGAACACCCGGTTCACGCGAACGAGTGCTGCGGGCGCTGGCGTCGGTGCCCGGCGTCTACGTGCCGTCGATGTACGACGTCGAATACGAAGGGCCGTCGTTGCGCGCCGTCACGCCGCGCTATCCCGACGTGCCCGAGCGGGTCGAGAAGCGGACGGTCGCGGACCTCGGCGAGTGGCCGTATCCCAAGCAGCAGCTGGTGCCGCTCACCGAGGTCGTGCACGACCGGCTCAACGTCGAGATCTTCCGCGGCTGCACGCGCGGCTGCCGCTTCTGCCAGGCCGGCATGATCACGCGCCCCGTGCGCGAGCGCCCCGCCGACCAGGTGCGCACGATGGTCGCCGACGGCTTGCGCCGCACCGGCTACGACGAGGTCAGCCTCACGTCGCTGTCCAGCGCCGACTTCAGCGGCATCGACGGCGTCGTCGCCGGCATCGTGAACGACCCCGTGAACTGCGGGCAGGTGTCGCTGTCGCTTCCGAGCCTGCGCGTCGACGCCTTCACCGTCAGCGTCGCCACCGAGATCCAGAAGGTGCGGCGCACGGGCCTGACGTTCGCGCCCGAGGCCGGCACCTGGCGGCTTCGCCAGGTGATCAACAAGCTCATCCGCGAAGAGGACCTCTACGGCGCCGTCGAAGCGGCGTACTCGCAGGGGTGGCGCCGGGTGAAGCTGTACTTCCTGACGGGCCTGCCCACCGAGATGGACGACGACACCCTCGGTATCGCCAGTCTGGCCCGCAACTGCGTCGCCATCGGCCGCACGTACCACAAGAGCGCGTCGGTGACGGCCTCGGTCGGCGGGTTCGTCCCCAAGCCCCACACGCCGTTCCAGTGGTTCGGACAGAACGGCGTCGACGAGTTGCAGCGCAAGGTCGGACTGTTACGCGACGACCTGCGGCGCGACCGCGCCGTTCAGCTGCGCTGGCACGATCCCAAGGCCACGCTTGCCGAAGGCATCGCGTCCCGGGGCGACCGCCGGATCGGCGCCGTCATCGAAGACGTGTGGCGCCGCGGCGGCACGTTCCAGGAATGGAGTGAGTACTTCGACCTGGCCCTGTGGGAAGAGGCGATGGCCAGGCACGGGCTGTCGATCGACTGGTACGTGACCCGGCACCGCACCGAGGACGAGGTCCTCCCGTGGGATCACATCAGCGCCGGCCTGCACAAGGACTTCCTGTGGCAGGACTGGCAGGACGCACTCGCCGAGCACGGGCTCCCCGATTGCCGCTGGACGCCCTGCTACGACTGCGGGGTGTGCACCGACTATGGGATCGAGCACGTCGTGGCCTCGGCGTTGCCGCCGGCGGGCGGCAGTCAGGGCACGGGCCAGGACCTCAGCGCCGGCGGCGACGTCCCCGTGACGCTGCTCCCGGTCGGGGGTCGTTCCTGATGCGCCTGCGGGTTCGCTTCCAGAAGCTGGGCAAGGTGCGGTGGACAAGCCACCGTGACGTGGCCCGTATGTGGGAACGGGCATGCCGGCGCGTCCAGCTTCCGCTGGCGTGGACGGAGGGATTTTCTCCCCGGCCCAAGCTGAGCTTCGGCCTGGCCTTGCCCACGGGTGCCGAGTCGCTGGCCGAGTACCTCGACCTCGAGCTCGCACCTGAGGCGGTCGTCGACGTCGACAGACTGGCGTCGCAGCTGAGCCCCGCACTCCCGTCCGGCATCGACGTCACGGCGGTCGCCGTCTTGGCCCCGACGGCGAGCGGCGGCCGGGCGCCGTCGCTGCAGGAGGACGTCTTCTCCTGCACCTGGCGCGTGGGGTTCGCCCCAGGCGCCGACCTCCACGCCGTTGTCGACCGGGCGCTTGCCTCGTCGTCCCTGCTCGTCGAGCGCGAGCGCAAGGGACGGCTCTCGGTCGACGACGTGCGCCCCGCCATCCTCGCCCTCTCGGCCGATACCGAGGCCGCCGGCGAGCCCGAGCTCGAGGCCGTGCTTGCCACCCAGCCCCGAGCACTGCGCCCCCAGGAACTCCTGCGGGCGCTCGACCCGGATCTCGAGGCGACCCGGGTCTGCAGAACACATCAATGGATCGAGCGCGACGGCCTCCGCGAGGAGCCTCTCACCGTCGCGCCGCACGCCGTCGGAGCGCGTGCGCAATGAGAAGGGAACACCTCGATGTCCGAGCCCGTGGACAGCGCGGCCGACCAACGGCCGAGCCCACCGAGTTCATCACCTGCCGGGGAGACGCCTGAGGGCGGCG
>JAFAUA010000404.1 GCA_019243595.1 Acidimicrobiia bacterium | reverse complement strand
CGTACGCAGAAGCGCCGTCCGTCCCGGCGGGACCAAGCCATTCAGCTGTTGGGCCTGGGGCGGCTGCAGCGGCGCCGGCAGGCGCACGAGCACGTCGGCGACGAGGCGCTGATCGAGCGGACCGAGGCTGGGGCCGCCGCCGGAATCGCCACGATCGAGGTTCTGCACGGACGCGGAACCCACGCCGTTGGCGCGCGTCAGCGGGACGCGGCTCGCCTGTGAGGAGCAGGCCGTCGTGGCGGCCGCAAGGACAACGAGGGCGCCGGCGATGCGCGGCGCCTTGACGCGGGTGATCAAGACTTCAGAACTGGTTGTAGTACGGCTTCTCCGGGTGCTTCTTCTCCAAGAGTATGAAGACGTTGCGCCACGGGTCCTCGAACCAGGTGGTGCGCAGGCCGACGATGTCGGCGATGCCCTCGGTGAGGAACTGCACGCCCTTGGCCTCGAGCTCGGCGCGGGTCGTCTCCAGGTCGTCGCAGATGAGCCCCACATGGCTCCATCCGTGATCGGTGAGCGTGGCGTCGGCGGCCTTGGCCCGGCCCGGCGCGTGTGGGTACTGGATCACCTCGATCACGCGGTCGCCGCTGGCGGCGGCGTCGCCCACGCCGAGGATGGCTCCCTTGACGGCGACCGGCGCGGGGATCAGCTCGCCCATGTCCTTTTCGATGTCGTCGTTCTCCATAAGCACCGGCGACCAGATCACGGTGAGACCGAGCACCGCCTCGTACCACCGCACGGCCTCCTCGACGTCGGGGACGCAGACCGCGGTGTGAGCCAGGCTCGTCAGCATCGATGCGTCATGACGTAGGCGACGTGATTGAGGGGATCGTCGTGGGCGTGACGGACGTCGGGGTCGTCTGGGTTTGCGGGGTCGTCTGCGGCTCGGTCGCTGGCAACGTTTCGCGATGGGTGACCGTCGTGCGATGGAACGTGGTCGTCGGCGGCAATGTCGTGCTGGTCGCCGACGTCGGCGGCAGCGTCGTCGTGCTCGGCCCGCCGTTGTGGTTGCTGGCGAGGAGGGCCACGATCACCGCAAGGATGGCGAGGGCGAGGACCGCCCCGATCAGCCAGGCCTCGACGGTCCGTCGGCGCCTCGGGGGCGGCGGCGCGACCGGAAGGGGCTCGATGGTCGTCATCGCCCGGGTCGAGTCGGCGCCCGCCAACATCGCCACCGTGGGGTCGTCGACGGCCGCGGGAATGCCGCCGGCGGCGAGCTCCAGGAGATCGGCTCGGAGCTCGGCCGCGCTCTGGTAGCGGCCGTCGGGGTCCCGGGCCAGAGCCTTGGAGAGGATGCGTTCGAACGACTCCGGCACGTTCGGGTTGATCGCGCTGGGACGCGCCGGCCGGCCGTGCAGGGCGTTGCCCGCCACCTCGGCCGGCGTGTCGCCGAGGAACGGTTTGCGCCCGGTCACCATCTCGTAGAGCACGGTGCCGAGGCCGTACACGTCGCTGCGGTTGTCCGCGGGCCGCCCCGTGAGCTGCTCGGGTGCGAGGTAGGCGGGCGTTCCGAGTACCACGCCGGGGAGGGTCTCCACTGTCGATTGCTCGGGCACCTTGGCGATGCCGAAGTCGGTGACCTTGGCGTGGCCCGTCGGCGACAGCAGGACGTTGGACGGCTTGACGTCGCGGTTCGTAACGCCGTTCTCGTGGGCGTACTGCAGACCGGCGGCGATGTCGGCGCCGATGCGACAGGCGCGCTCGACGGGCAAGGGCGCATCGGCCCGGATGACCTGGGCGAGCGTGGGGCCGTCGACCCACTCCATCACCATGTAGGCGTCGCCCTCGTCGCTGCCGGTGTCGTACACCGAGACGATGTTGGGGTGGGTGAGGCGGGCGGCCGTACGGGCCTCGTCGCGGAAGCGGTCGACGTATTCGTCGTCGGCCGACAGCTCCGGGCGGAGGATCTTGATGGCCACCTCCCTGCTGAGGCGACGGTCCCACCCGTGGTAGACGTCGGCCATCCCACCTCGGGCCGCGTGCTGGCGCAGCTCGTACCGGTCGTTCAGGACCCGATCCATGAGCGCCAGAGCCTACGAGGCCGTACGGTTGGACCCATGAGTGACGAACAGGGCCCCCGGATTTCCTGGGAAAACTTCCGTACCTATGACGCGCCGCTCGCCACCAAGCTCCGCATGGTTGTCGCCAACAACCTCAGGAAGGCGCGGACGCGCTCGAGCTGTTGCGGGAACCACGGCCAACCCGGCTGTTGAAGGCGAACTGACGAGCCCGGTTCGGGCTCGAGCGACCATCATCATCATCCGCACGAGCACTGACTAGGACACGGCCTTCAGGGGCACGTTCCGCTTCT
>JAFAUA010000292.1 GCA_019243595.1 Acidimicrobiia bacterium | reverse complement strand
CGGCGTCCTGCACGCTCTCGAATCCGATGTGGGGGATGAGCGGATCGAGCCAGCTCGGTAGCCACCAGTTGGCCTTACCGAGGATCTCCATCGTCGACGGCACCAGCACCATGCGGACGAGGGTGGCGTCGATGAGGATGGCGCTGGCGAGCCCCAGGCCGATCTGCTTGATCGTCAGCTCCGGCCCGAGGACGAAGGCGAGGAAGACGCAGATCATGATCGCCGCCGCCGCGGTGATGACCCGGGCAGTGGCGGCCAAGCCGTCGGCGACGGCGAGGCCGTTGTCGCCGGTGTGCAGGTACTCCTCACGGATTCTCGACAGCAGGAACACCTCGTAGTCCATCGAGAGCCCGAAGAGGATGGCGAACATCATCATCGGTATGAAGTTGGCGATGGGACCGGTGTGGTGGATGCCGAAGATCTCCTTGCCCCAGCCCCACTGCGTGACCATCACCAACACGCCATAGGCGGCGGCGATCGACAGCAGGTTCATGACCGCCGCCTTCAGGGCGACGAGCACCGATCGGAACACGCCCATGAGCAACAGGAACGACAGCAGCACGACGACGCCGATGAAGATCGGCAGTCTCGACGAGATGGCGTGGTCCTGGTCGAGGAAGATGGCGGTGACGCCGCCGACGTGGCCCTTTACGGCCGTGCCGGCCGTCGTCGACGGCACGTAGTCGTTGCGCATGCGCCGCACGAGGGCCTTGGTGGCGTCGGCCTGCGGCCCGGACTTGGGCGTCAGGTTGATGAGCGCGGTGTTGCCGGCCGGGTTGAGGATGACCGGGCTCACCGTCTGGGGGATCACGTCGGGGTCGGCCTGCAGCTTCGAACGCAGCGACTCGAGCACCGAAGCGGACTGCTTGTTCGGGAGCTCGGCGGCGACCAGCAGACGCCCCGTGTAACCGGGACCGAAGCCCTCGGTGAGCATGTAGTACGCCTGCGTGCTCATGCGCGACTTGGGCTGGGTGGTCTCGTCGGGGAACCCGAGCTTCAGCGAGAACGCCGGGATGGCGAGCAGCACGATGATCGCCAGACCGCCGGTGGCGAGCACCCACGGGCGGCGCTGCACCTGGCGGCTCCAGCGGAACCAGCCGCCGCTGCGGTAGTTGGTCTCGGTCGAGTGCAGGAACGGCACCCGCAGGCTGTCGATCTTCTTGCCCGCGAAGCCGAGCATGGCGGGCAGCAACGTGACCGAGCCGAACACGGTCACCGCGACGGCGGCGGCCGACCCGAAGGCCACGCCCTGCAGGAACGGCAGGTTCATCAGCAGCATGCCGAGCACCGAGATGACCACGATCGTCCCTGCGAAGACGACGGCACGGCCCGCCGTACGCATTGCCCGCACCACCGCGTCTTCCGGCTCGAGCCCGTCGTGCAGGCCCTGCCGGTAGCGCGTGACGATGAACAGCGCGTAGTCGATCCCGACGCCGATGCCGATCATGGCGGCGACGATCGGCGTGAAGTTCGGGACCGGGACGACGTTGGCGATCAGCTCGACGATGGCCAGCCCGATCAAGATGCCGACGATGGCCAAGAGGATCGGAAGACCCATGGCGATGACCGACCCGAAGGCGATCAAGAGGATCACGATGGCGGCCAGGATGCCGGCGCCCTCAGAGCCACCGCCGCCCGAGAACTCGGCGTTCTGGATGAGCTCACCGCTGAGGGCGAACGTGACGCCGTTGCCGCTCGCCTTCTTGGCGGCGTCGATCATCGTCGTGCCTTCGGACTTGCCGAGCTCGAAGCCCGGCTTGTTCAGCTGGAGCTCACCGAAGGCGACGGTGCGATTCGGCGAGACGTTGCGGGCGCCGTCGGGGGAGTAGGGGCTGACCGTGGCGTTCACGTGCGGCTGCTTGGCCAGCTGGGCGATCAGCCCCTCGACCCGGGGCCGCACGGCTGGATTGTCGATGCCCTGGTCGGCCTTGAAGGCCACGAGGACCGAGTCGCCCGACTGCTGGGGGAACCGGGCCTTGAGCAGGTCGAAGGCGGCGACGGCGTCGGACCCGGGCAGCTTGGCGCTGTTGGAGTAGCCGCCGTTGAACATGCCGCCGAGCGTGACAAAAAGGACGAGGGCGAGCAGCCAGAGGACGAGGACGCGGCGGCGCCGTCGGTAGCACGTGCGGGCAAGGCGTTCGAGCATCGAGGAGCGTCCTTTACGTGGTGTGAAGTATTCGCTGTAGGTACGACGAATGGGCCGGACCCGAAGTGACAGATGAGACGTGCGAGCGCCTACAAATTCATCTGTGACGGTAGGGCAGATCCTTCAGGAAACTCAATGATGAATCCGTCACACCCCGTTGCCAATCAGGGATGTCCCTGACCCCTCTCGGGGTCGCCCCGGCGCTACCAGCCCGGGCTGAACTCGCCCCCCGGCATCGGGGTGAGCTGCACCACGCCGCTGCCGTCGGCCATCATCGCCCAGATGTGCTGGTAGCACCCCGTGGCGTCACAGGCGGGTGGCCGCAAGCTGTCGAAGGCGATCCGCGTACCGTCGGGGGACCAGGCCGGGCTGTGGTCGAAGTTGGGGCTGTGGGCGAGCTGGACCGGGTTCGAGCCGTCGGCGTTCATGACGTAGATGTCGGTGTCCTGATTCTGCGGCGTGCCGTCCCGGCCGCTCTCGAAGGCGATCTTTGTCCCGTCGGGCGACCACGCCGGGGCCGCGTCCCACTGCGGGTTGTTGGAGAGGTCGACGGCGCCGCTGCCGTCGACGTTGACCGCGTAGATCTCGGCGTTGTTGTTGTCGTCGCGGGTGAAGGCCAGCTTCTTCCCGTCGGGCGACCAGGTCGGGTCGTAGCCGTCGCCGATCACCTTGGTGATGCCGGTCCCGTCGACGTTCATGTAGAAGATGCCGCCGCCGTTCCGGTCGCTCGAGAAGGCAATCCGGCGCCCGTCATGGGACCACGCCGGGTACTGGTCAGATGCGCCAGATGTGAGCAGCCGCTGGTCGCTTCCGTCCGGCTTCATAACCGAGAGTGCGTTCTTGTCGACCATGCCGTGTACGAAGACGATCGCCGAGCGGTCCGGTGCCCAGGCGGGCGACGCGTCCTGCGGGCCGTTCGTGAGGCGGGTCGGGGCGCTGCCGTCAGCGTTCATGATCCAGATCCCCGGCTGCGAATTCGGGTTGCCGGAGAACACGATGGCGTCGGCGAGGTGCAAGGGCGCCTTCGGCGGCGGTGCGACGGTGGTCGTGGTCGCACCCGGACGGTGGACCTGCGTCGTCGGCGTCGCACCGTGCACTGCGCTCGACGTGGTCGTGGTGGAGCCGTTGGCGTCCGGCTGCGTCACCCCGGTGATGACGCCTGCCGGCTCCGGCGACGTCGTCGTCGGACGGCCGGTTGCCGTCACACGCCGGCGTCCGCCGTCAGATCGCAGCGCCAGGAGAGGCCCGGCAAGGGCGAGCAGGGCGACGGCGGCGATCGTGCCCGTCGTCATCAGGCGCCGCCGCACCGCGAGCTGACTGCCTCGGCGCTGCACGGCCTCGCGTGCATCGTCGCCGGGAGTTCGCGGGGACGGATCGTCGAGGTGCTCAAACATGGGCGTGCCTCTCGGCGACGACGCCGCGGAGCGTGTGGAGCCCGCGCGACGCGTGTTGCTTGACCGTTCCCGCCGAACACCCGAGGGCGCGGGCCACGTCTTGCTCGGGGAGGTCGGCGAGATAGCGCAGGACAAGCACTTCTCGCTGCCGCCGTGGCAGGGTCCGGAGTGCCTCGTGCAGGTCGACCCGGTCGGCAGTGTCGTGGCCGATGTCGCGCGACGACGGCGCCGTGCCGACGCCCGGACGGTTGGCCCTGCGCCACACGTCGACGGCGAGGTTGGCGCTCACCTTGGAGACCCAGGCCTCGGCGTAGCCGTCGACTCGTCGCCATCGGGAGTAGGCCCGAGCGAGCGCTTCCTGGGCCACGTCCTCGGCCTCGGCCCGCTCGCCGGTGAGGCGGTACGCCACGCGGTATGCGACCCCGTACAGGCCATCGAACGCCTCCTCAAACTCCCGCACGTTCCCCCCGGTGTGCTTCGTTCGTGTCGTTAACGCCTTCGAGGCCCATCGCGTTGACAACGAATTTCTACGGCGTGGGCGGGGAGCCCTGTCGGCGGCTGTGCGAGTCGAACGTACGTTCGATAGGATCAGCCCGTGGGGTTCAACAACCCGAGCATGCCGTGGTCCGAGCTGGAGCGCAGGCTGTCCTGGGGAAAGGCCGTGCCGGGGCCGTCCCACCCCGAGTCCCGGCACCGCCAACCCTACGAGCCACCGCCGGCCGTCGTCCGCCGTCAGGGCGCGGTGCCCTACGCCGAGCTCCACTGCCACACCAACTTCAGCTTCCTCGACGGGGCGTCGCACCCCGAGGAACTGGTCGAGGAGGCGGCCCGCCTCGGACTCGAGGCCCTGGCCGTCACCGACCACGACGGCATGTACGGCGTCGTCCGCTTCGCCCAGGCCGCCCACGCCGTCGGCATGCCCACCGTGTTCGGAGCCGAGCTGACTCTCGACCTGCCCCGCCGCTCCCAAGCGGGCGCGGCCGACCCCGAGGGCCGCCACCTGGTGGTGCTGGCGCGCGACCCGCAGGGCTACGCAGCCCTATGCCGCACGATCAGCAAGGCCCAGATGGGCGGGGGAGAGAAAGGCCTGCCCAAGTGCAGCCTCTCGGCCCTGGCCCAGGCCCACGGCGGCCACTGGCTGGTGCTCACCGGGTGCCGAAAGGGGACGGTGCCCGCGGCGCTCGCCGAAGCAGGGCCGGCCGCCGCCGCCCGCGCCCTGGCCGATCTCGTTGTCGCCTTCGGGAAGGACAACGTCGCCGTCGAGCTGTGGGACCACGGCGACCCCCTCGACTCGGCCCGCAACGACGCACTCGTCAAGCTCGCCGAACGCGCCGGTGGCCTCGATGTCGTCGCCACCAACAACGTGCACTACGCCACCCAGGCCCGCCGGCCGCTGGCCACCGCGCTCGCTGCGGTGCGCGCCCGCCGCTCCCTCGACGAGATCGACGGCTGGCTCCCGGCGGCCGCCACCGCCCATCTGCGCTCGGGTGCCGAGCAGGCCCGCCGCTTTATCCGGTACCCCGGCGTTGTCGAGCGGGCGGCTGAGCTCGGCCTGGCCTGTGCTTTCGACCTCGCCCTGGTCGCCCCCAATCTTCCTGACTACCCGGTGCCGCCGGGGCACACGGAGATGACGTGGTTGCGTCACCTGGCCTACGAGGGTGCCGAGCGCCGCTACGGCCGTCGTGAAGCGGAGCGCGTCCCCGGAGCGTGGAACCAGATCGACCACGAGCTGCGGATGATCGAGGCGCTCGGCTTCCCCGGCTACTTCCTCATCGTCTGGGACATCGTCGAGTTCTGCCGGCGCAACAACATCTACTGCCAGGGCCGCGGCTCGGCCGCCAACTCCGCCGTCTGTTACGCCCTCAGCATCACCAACGCCGACGCCGTCTCCCTCGGCCTGCTCTTCGAACGCTTCCTCTCACCCGAGCGCGACGGCCCTCCCGACATCGACCTCGACATCGAGCACGAGCGCCGGGAGGAGGCCATCCAGTACGTCTACAACCACTACGGCCGCGACAACGCCGCCCAGGTCGCGAACGTCATCACCTACCGGCCCAAGTCCTCGATCCGCGACATGGGCAAGGCCTTCGGCCACCCGCCCGGCCAGCTCGACGCGTGGGGCAAGCACGTCGAGGGCTGGATCGTGCAGCAGGTCCCCGACGACGTGGGCATCCCGGCGAACGTCCTCGCCCTCGCCAAACAGGTCGAGGGCTTCCCCCGCCACCTCGGCATCCACTCTGGCGGCATGGTGATCTGCGACCGGCCGGTGATCGAGGTGTGCCCCGTCGAGTGGGGACGCATGGAAGGGCGCACGGTCCTGCAGTGGGACAAGGACGACTGCGCGGCCGCCGGCCTGGTGAAGATCGACCTGCTCGGCCTCGGCATGCTCACCGTCCTCCACCTCGGCGTCGACTTCATCCGCGACCACTACGGCGTCGAGGTCGACCTGGCCACGATCCCCCAGGAGGACGCGGTCTACGACATGCTCTGCGAAGCCGACTCGGTGGGCGTGTTCCAGGTCGAGAGCCGGGCCCAGATGGCCACGCTGCCGCGGCTGAAGCCCCGCACCTTCTACGACCTCGTCGTCGAGGTGGCGTTGATCAGGCCCGGCCCCATCCAGGGCGGCTCGGTGCATCCGTACATCCGGCGCCGCAACGGCCAGGAG
>JAFAUA010000138.1 GCA_019243595.1 Acidimicrobiia bacterium | reverse complement strand
GCTGTCGGAGAACAGGAAGCTCTCCTCGAACACCACGCCGATCTGGCGGCGCAGGGAGTCGAGTGTGACGTCGCGGACGTCGGTGCCGTCGATCTGCACGTGACCGGACTGCACGTCGTAGAACCGGGGGAGCAGCAAAGAGACCGTCGACTTGCCCGAGCCGCTGGCGCCGACGAGGGCGACGACCTCGCCGGGGTGGACGTGGAGGGTGAAGCCGTCGAGCACCGGCTCGGAGCGCATGTAGCCGAAGCGCACCTCGTCGAAGTCGAGCTGGCCGCGCACGGTCGGCAGCGGCCGGGCGTCGGGCGACTCGGTGACCAGCGGGTTGGACTCGAGCAGCTCGAAGATGCGCTCGGCGCCGGCGCGCGCCTGCTGGCCGACGGCGATCAGCCCGGCGAACATGCGGGCGGGCGCCGCCAGCTGCACGAGGTAGGACGAGAACGCAAGGAAGGTGCCGAGGGTGATCTGGCCGTGCAGCGCCAGCCAGCCGCCGAGGGCGAGCACCGCCACTTGGCCGAAGGCCGGCAGCGCCTGGAGTGTCGGCACGAACAGGGCCTGGATGCGGACCAGGCGCATGCGCGAGCGGAACAGCGTGTCGGCGCGGTCGGTGAGGCGTCCGAGCTCACGCTCCTCCTGCCCGAACCCCTTGACGACGCGCACCCCGGTGACTGCCTCGTCGACGACGCCGGCCACCTCGGCCGCCTCCTGCTGCGCGTCCCAGCTGGCCGGGAACACGCTCGACCGCATGCGCAGGGCGACGACGAACAGCAGGGGAACGACGGCGACCGCCACCAGGGTGAGGATCGGCGAGAGGATCACCATGATGACGAGCGAGACGACGAGCATCACCAGGTTCCCGCTGATGATCGGCAGGAAGGCGAGCAGGCCCTGGAGGAGCGCGACGTCGCTGCTGGCCCGGGACACGAGCTGGCCCGTCTGCAGTTCGTCGTGGCGGGCGAAGTCGAGCCGCTGCAGGGTGTCGTAGATCGCCGTGCGCAGGTCGTGCTGGACGCCGAGCGCGACGCGGCCGCCGAAGAAGCGGCGGACGTAGGCGGCGCCGAAGCGAATGACGCCGGCGAGCACCAAGAGCGACAGCCACGGCCAGATCGCGGCGTGCGGGTGGATCGTGATGTTGTCGAGCAGGACCTTCTCGACGACCGGGGTCAGGGCGGCGATCACCATGCCGACGATCGCCACACCAAACGCAAGGAAGACGTCTTTCTTGTGGCGCGCCAGCCACGGCCACAGCTTGCGCACCCAGCCCTGCTGCTTGGCCGCGGTCACTGGCGACCCGCCAGGCGGTCGGTGCGGGCCCGGTCGAGGGCGATGCCGAGGTCTTCGAGGGCCTGCTCGAGGGCGGTGGGGTCGTCGGCGCGGGACACGACCTCGTAGAGCCGGGCGTGCATGGCGTGCTCGGCGTTGTAGAGAGCCTTGCGGCCCGCGGCGGTGAGCGTGATCTTGGTGGCCCGGCGGTCGTCGCTGTCGACGGTGCGCTTCACGTAGCCGCGCTCGACGAGGCCGTCGACGACGGCGGTGATCGTGGGCTTAGCAACCGCCAGCTTGTCGGCCAGGTGCGACGCCCGTTCCCCGCCCTCGTCGACAAGCGCCAGCACCCGGAGCTGGGGCAACGACAGATCACCGGCCCCCCGCTCGAGCAGGCGGGCCAGGCGGATCAGCGTGCGGACGTGGACATCTCCCATTGCCCATAGGAAACTAGTTCGGGTATCGAACTATTCCGGAGGGCTTAGCCGTTCAGGCGACGAGGCGCGGTGGCGAGGCCAGAGCGTCTTCGCTGTCGGGGTAGTCGGCGTCGTCGTCGGACAGCATGGCGGCGGCGCGATCGATCGACCCGTAGAACAGCAGTGCCAGGAGTGCGAAGAGTCGTCGGATCATGCTCATTACAACGTTTGGGCTGCCCAAAACTGCCCGCTCTCAGGCAGCGACATCTTTCACACCACTACCGTTCACAGTGAGCGAGCGAAAGCGAGCGAACCAATGAATAGCGCGATGAGGTCTCACGGGCAGCCGCCGAAGGCGGCGCACACATGAGCGAACGCTTCGGCCCCATCGACTTCGACGAGTTCCACCTCGAGGACCTGCCGGAGCGTCTGGCGGCCGGCAACGGCAAGCTGGCGGCCGCCCACCTGGGCCGCTGCCGACCGATCGCATTCCGCCTCGACGACGGCCGC
>JAFAUA010000076.1 GCA_019243595.1 Acidimicrobiia bacterium | reverse complement strand
ATAAGGACCTGGAAGACCCCCTGGCCGCCCTTCCCCGCGTCGACCCACTCGTCAAGCTCCGCGAAGAACGAGCGCCCGACCGTCGCCAGTCGGCGGTGTGCGAACGGCCGGTCTGTACCGAAGTCACGGGACAGCATTTCGATGCCCCGGTGGATCTCATCCCGCGGCACACCTCGCTGCCAGAGTTCCCGCACGACAGCCAGGCTGATGAGGTCGTAGAACGAGAAGATGTCGCCGAAGGTCGGAGCTACGAGTGGCTCTTGGCGGCGCCACCGAGTGCTCCAGCGCGCCAGCGTCTCGGGGTCGAGACGTAGCAGGCGGCTGACCTCGGTGGGGTCATAGATGCCGTGGTTGAGAAGCTCTGGCACCGTCTTGATCCTACGCAGGGGGTGAGACAGCGCGCGGATGCGAGGCTGGGCACGCCGACCAGAGCCCAACCCCGGCCGCCCTCGCCTGTGACGCTGCCTCTTTAAAATCGTTGGCGTGGGCGACGTTCGGGGGGAAGGTGTAGGGCACGGCGTAGCCGTCGTGCACGAGGGCGAGGTTGACGAAGAGGTTGTCGTTGGCCCGGTACACGTAGGCGAGCAGGCGCTTGTACTGGTCTCGCTGGTCGACGTCGCCGACGAGGCGCACTGGCGTCCCCGGATGCAGCAACGACTTGGTGCGGTTCGACGCCTCGATGGCGAAGCACTGCACCGGGGTGTTCGGCTTCACCGATTCCGGCGTGTCGATGCCGATGAGCCGAACGCGCTCGCGACGACCGCCGACGTGCACGACGATCGTGTCGCCGTCGACGACGCGCTCGACGGTGGCCCCGCCGTTCGACGACGGCGCCGCCGCCTTGCTGGGGCTGCTCCGAGCGCCGCTCGCTGTCAAGCAGGCCGCGAACAAAACGATCGCCAGGATGGCGGCGACGCAGAGGGACAGGCCGCGACGGCCCATGGGTGCTCCTTGACGTTGGGAACTGCGAGGAGTGGCCCTAACGCCTCTCGATGATGGTGCCGGTGCCGAGGCCGCCACCGCAGCACATGGTGACGAGGCCGGCGGTGCTGTCGGTGCGCTCGAGCTCGTGCAGGGCGGTGGTGACGAGGCGGGCGCCGGTACAGCCGACCGGGTGGCCCATGGCGATGGCGCCGCCGCCCGGGTTGACCTTGTCCATGTCGGGCTTCAGCTCGCGCTCCCATGCCAGCACGACCGAGGCGAACGCCTCGTTGATCTCGACGGTGTCGACGTCGCCCATGCTCACGCCCGACCGCTCGAACAGACGGTGGGTGGCGTCGATGGGACCGGTGAGCATCAGCACGGGATCGACGCCGACGAGGCACTGGTGCGTGATGACGGCCCGAGCCCGCACACCGAGGGCGGCCGCCTTCTCGACGGACATCATCAGCACGGCGGCGGCGCCGTCGGAGATCTGCGACGAGGTGCCAGCCGTGTGGACACCGTCCTCGCGGGCGACGGGCTTCAGCGCCGCCAGCTTCTCCATCGATGTCTCGCGCAGGCCCTCGTCGCGCGCGACCCGCGTCGTTTCGCCGGTGGGCTTGCCGTCGTCGTCGAGGACAGGGGCATGGATGGGCACGACCTCGCGCTCGTAGCGGCCCTCTTCCCACGCCCGGTTGGCCCGCACCTGGGACTCGAGGCCGAAGGCGTCGGTGTCCTGGCGGGTGAGGCCCCACTTCTCGGCGATGCGCTCCGCGCCTTCGAACTGCGACGTCAGTTCGTACTGGGCGAAGTAGCTCTTCGGCAGCGGGCGACCGGGGCCGGCCTTGGTGGCCGAGCCGAGGGGGATGCGGCTCATCGACTCCACGCCGCACGTGAGCACGACGTCGGCCGCCCCCGACGCCACCAGCCCGGCGCCCAGGTTGGTGGCCTGCTGGGACGAGCCGCACTGGCTGTCGACGGTGGTGGCGGCGACGGTCATCGGGAGCCCCGCAGCCAGCCACGCCGTGCGGGCAATGTTGAAGGACTGCTCGCCGGACATCGTCACGCAGCCGCCGACAACCTGGTCGACCTCGGCGGGATCGATGCCCGCCCGCTCGACGCAGGCCTTCTGGACGGCACCGAGCAGGTCGGCCGGGTGCATGGTGGACAGGCCGCCACCGCGCCGCCCGATGGGGCTGCGGACGGCCTCGACGATGACGACGTCAGCCATGGCCGGAGCCTAGGCGGCCTTGTTGTTGGCGGCCCGGGCCAATGCCAGCGCCCGGCGGGCCTGTTCGAGCCCGCGACGACCGACTTCGCGCGTCTCGGAATCGAGGTGCCAGCGCTGGTCCGGGGCTTCGAGGAGCCGCATTTGGTCCTTGCTCTTGCTCATACCTCGATGATGACAGGGGGGTATGACAAGAACTCCTGGCGCCTAGGAACGCACCCCGCGGGACAGCGCTTCGAGCGACTCCAGGTAGGGGATGACCTGGGGCATGCCCACCTCCTCGACGATGGCCCGCGCCGAGGCCAGGGAGGTCGCCGCCCGGGCCGTATCGGGTTCGAGGAGGGCGAGCAGGGCTGCCGCGTAGTCGAGCAGGGTGCGCGCCTGGGAGCCCCAGCTGCACAGCTCCTCGTTCATCGCCAACGTCCGTTCGTAGTGCCGCACGGCGGAGGCCGGGTCGCCTTGCAGGTGCTTGAGGCGGCCGAGGAAGTAGGGGACGGGGCCGGTCACCACGCCTCCTGACAGCCACCGCGGGATGACGACGTGGCAACGCTCGTCAGGAACGAGCCGCTCGTACAGTTCGGCGGCGTGATCGGCGACGCCGAGCGTCGCCGACGTGTTCGCCAGGAACGCCAGCGCCGGAAGGCGCGACATGCCCGCGTAGCGGTCGAGGTCGCCGCTCGTGGCGGCGGCCAGGGCCGCCACCGCTTCCTCGGTCCGACCCGACTCGGCCAGAAGGAACGTGAGGATGGTGTCTTGGAGGACCGAGCCCTCGAGCTCCGGCGATCGTCTCGTGTGGATCGTCGTCAACGCCGTCGCTGCGGTTCGACCCCTATCCCTTCATCCTGCTGAACCTGGCCTTCTCGACCCAGGCCGCCTACGCCGCCCCGCTGATCCTGCTCGCCCAGAACCGCCAGGACACTCGCGACCGCGCGCAGGCAGAAAGAGGACCGCCAGGTCGCGGCACGCACCCGCGCCGACGCCGAGTTCCTGGCCCGAGAGATCGCGGCCGTCCGCCTGCGTCTTGCGGCCTTGCCGACCGCTGAGGATCTGCAGAACGCGGTCGCCAGTGTCAACGAGACCCTGGCCCGCCTCGGAAGCGGGTCGGCCGGCCTCTGACGGATCGTGGGATGTGCTCGAGCGCGGCTTAGAAGCTGAGAAAGAACCGGGTGATGGTTTCGCTGGCGTCGAAGTCGCGGCTCGTCTTGCCCACGAGCGCCACTGGGAAGTACTGCTCGCCTCCCGGCCACGTGTGGCCGCCCCCGTTGACGACGTAGAGGAGCGCGGCTGAGCCATTCGTACAAGGGCGGGTCGTGTGGACCGTCGTCGTGGTGCCGTCGTTGGCGGTATCGGGCACCTGGGACACCGTCGGCGTCGCGCACCCGTCCGTCGAGACCCAGAAGTTGTAGGTGTCCATCACTGACACATCCGTCGTACCACCGTCGCGGCCCCTGTCTTGACCGCCGTTGAAGGGGATGAGCGGGTCGTCGGTCCCGTGGATCTCGAGGATCGACTCGGGCCCAGACGGGTGGCACATCGGGGCGTACTCGGTCCCCATGGTCCCGGCCACGGGTGCGATGGCCTTGATCCTGTTCGCCAGCTCGCAACCGAGGCGCTGGGACATGAACGCTCCGTTCGACAAGCCCGACGCGAACACGCGCGTGCGGTCGATGCCGTAGTCGCTCGACAGCTGGTCGATGAGCGTGCCGAGGAACTTCACGTCGTCGACGCCCGCCTGCGCCGCCGGGGTGTTGGGCCGGCCGTCGTTCCAGCTGCGGCGCCATCCCTGCGGGTACACGGCGAGGACGCCATGGGCGTCAGCCACCTTGTTGTAGTGGGCGATGCGTTCCATGCCTTCGGCTGTGCCGCCGCCACCGTGGAGCAGGAACACGACGGGAAGGCCGGGCCGCCGTCCGCCGGTCGGGACGTGGACCCAGTACATGCGCAGCCGGCCGTCGACGGTGATCGTCTTGGGCGTGTCGCCCGCGAGGGCGGCCCGGGCGCGATCGAAGTGGCAGCCACTGAGGACGAGGAACCCCAGGAGCACCCCGAGGAACAGTCGCTTCGCCATATCAATATAGTACAGTCGCTTGACTAACTGTCAACGGGAGTTCTCAGGAGCCCAGAGGGTCCTCAGATGGCCGCACCGCAGAACCCGCAGGACGTACGGCTCGGGCTCCTGGCCCGCCGGCTGGTCCGGGCCGTGGCCGGACACACGCGCCGGGAGCTCGCCCGCCAGGGCTTCGCCGACCTGCGCCCAGTGCACAACGCCGTGTTCGCCCATGTCTCCGGAGCCGGCGCTCGCATCACCGACGTCGCTGCCCAGCTGGGCGTCACCAAGCAGGCCGTCACGCTGCTGGTCGACGAGCTCGACCAGGGCGGCTACGTCGAGCGGGTCCCCGACCCGAGCGACGGGCGAGCCAAGCTCGTCCGGCTCACCCACCGAGGGCGGGCCGCCGCCCACGTTGCCCTGCGAGGCGCCCAGCGGATGGACCAGCGGTGGGTCGCGGTGGTCGGCGCCGACCGGCTCGCCGAGCTGAAGGCGACCCTGTCCGAGCTGGTTCAGGCGGCCGAGGCGGCGGAGGACGAGGCCGGCAGGCCCACCGGCGGGCGTGGGTAGACGGTGACGCAGGCGTGGCATCGCCGAGTGTGGTCGGAGATGGTGGCCTGGGAGGAGACAAGACCACGGCGAGCGTCGCGGATCAAGACGTTCACCGACCGGGTCAGTTGGCTCGGACCCGTCGTCTGGATGTTGAGCGTCTCCTATTTCGTGACGCAGATTGTTGTGTCACTGGCGTTCAAGCCGGGGTACAGCTGGTTGACGAACTCCATCAGCGACCTGGGTAATACCCACTGCGATCCCGTTCGCCTTTGTTCACCGCGACATGACTGGATGAACGCTCAGTTCATCGTCCTGGGCGGGTTCATGGCCCTTGGATCGCTGTTGATCTTCCAGGAGTTCAAGGAGAAGCGCGCCGAGGAGAGGCTGGCGGCGCTGATTGGCTTTAGCGGTATGGCCATCGCTGGTCTGGGCGCAGCGCTGGTCGGTCTGTTTCCGGAGAACACGGTGCGCTGGATGCACATCCTTGGCGCCGGGCTGGCCATTGGAGTGGGATCCCTGGCGATCTTGGTTCTCGGCGTCGCGCTGCCTCTGCCCGACCAGTTGCGCTGGCCCATGCGGATCGTCTCGCCGATCGCATTGCTGGCCTTGGTGCTGTTCGCCTCTCACCAGTACCTCGGCGTCGGCGCGGGAACCATGGAGAGGATCGCCGCTTATCCAGAGACGATCTGGCTCATCAGCTTCGGTGTCTACATCTCGGCATCCCACTACGCGGCACGACAGCACCAGGCCGTCGGCAGTGAGCGCCTCGTACGGGTTCGTCGCGCAAATGACGAGGTCGATTAGGCCGGCGGTCCGACGGCTACGAGCTCACGCCCCAGCCCCCGACGACGGGGATCGGGACCTGGGCATTGACGACTCCGACCCCGGCTTCGGTGCATCCGCCCATGAAGGCACCGGTGATGGTGAGCACACGACCGGCGAGCTTCGCCGGACCCAGCGGGTTGCGGTCTAGTGACGCCGCCAGCGACTTGGCGGCATTGGCGATCCGGTCGGCAGTGCGTTGATCGAGCGTCAGGGTCAAAGTGCAGATTGAAGGTTCGGCGGCTGGGGTGACGACCGCCTTGGTCGGTCGGAGATAGTCGATGACGGCACGGCTGAGGTGGACGCACTTCGCGGCGATGAAGGCGTCGACGGGATCCGTCCCGGTGATCCCTGGATTGCCGAGGCATTCCACTGGTGGGTCGTTGGTGATCGTGCGCAGCGCCATTTCGCCGGCCTGGAGGACGTACCCCCCGACGGCATTGACCTGAAGCGGGTCGTCGCCGGGCCCTTTCAGCCACCGCATTTCGAGCGTGCCTGCATCCGGGACCGGCGGCGGGTCGGCGACCGCCGCCACTTTGGCTTCTGGGCAGCGGGATCCCAACAAGCGAAGGCGGTGTTCGATCGACCTCACGAGGGCTGCCTGATCGGACTTCGGAACAATCACATTCTGAGTCGTCTCGGCTCGAGGAGCCGAGGCGGGCGCTGAGCAGATTGTCGTTGTCGGCGACGGCGCGCCTGCTTTGGAGTGACTGCTTGGAGAGCACGCGGTCAGGAGCACCGCAGCTGTGATGGCGATGACGCGGCCGACCGCGACTCTCACGGACAAAGCATGCGCTCGCGGTGCTCATCTGCCAACCGTGGACGGGTTTTCCGTGGGGAGGACGGAAATCCGTCCCCGTTCCTAGGCTCCGAGGTGTGGATCCGTTTTCGCTCGAGGGTCGGTGCGCGGTGGTGACCGGCGCTTCTCGGGGGATCGGCGCGGCCATCGCCCGGGCCCTGGATCGAGCCGGCGCCCGGGTGCTCCTGACCGCTCGTAGCGAGGAGGCCCTGGCCGAGGTCGCT
>JAFAUA010000446.1 GCA_019243595.1 Acidimicrobiia bacterium | reverse complement strand
GCACCACGCGGCCGTTGCAGACGCGGTCGAGCGTGCCGTAGCGCTTGGCGATCTCGAGCGGGTGGTGGTAGCCGAGCACGAGCACATGGGTGACGAGCCGGATCTGCTGCGTGCGGGCGGCCAGATAGCCGAACGTGGATAGCGGGTCCCAGTACGCGGCGCCGCGCATGTCGCCGGCGCTGAACGGCACGGCGACGTGCTCGCTGCAGGTGACGTGGTGGTAGCCGAGCTCGTCGGCCGCTTCGGCGACCATGGCGATCTCGTCGATGCCGGCGTCGTCCTCCCAGGGCGCGTGGGCGTGGGGCCGCTTGAGGACGACCGGGGTGATGATCCCAAGCTTCATCTCGGCGTCGGAGTGTACGGTTCCCGCCGCCGCCCATGCCGCTCGCTCCCGACGACCTGCTGCTGACCGACCGCGTTGCGGTCGTGACCGGTGCGGCGGTCGGCATCGGCCGGGCTATCGCCGTGACATTTGCCCGCTTCGGCGCAGACGTCGCCCTGTGCGACCGAGATGTCGAGAACCTGGCCGAGGCCGCCGGGGAGGTGGAAGGCGCGGGTCGAGCCGCGATCTCGGGCGAGCTCGACGTCCGTGAACCCGACCAGGTCGACGCCTTCGCGGCGGCGGTGCGTGAACGGTTCGGCCGCGTCGACATCCTCGTCAACAACGCGGGCGGTGGGTTCCGAAGTGACTTCCTGGATGTGAACGCCAAGGGCCAGAGCGCTCTCGTGCGCGAGAACTTCGACAGCGTCACGCTCTTCATCCGCGCCTTCGTGCCGCTGATGACCGAGGGAGGGTCGATCATCAACCTCACGTCGGTCGAGGCTCACCGGGCCGCTCCGCAGTTCGCCATCTACGCCGCCCAGAAGGCGGCCGTGGCTCAACTGAGCCGCTCGCTGGCGCTCGAGTTGGGGACGATGGGAATCCGTGTCAACTGCATCGCTCCCGATCTCATCCCGACGCCCGGCGTCGGCCCACTGGAAGGAGACTCGATGACGAAGGCGCCGATCGGAGTTCCCGGCCACGTCGACGACTGCGCTGGCGCCGCCGTCTTCCTCGCCGGTGCCGCGTCGCGCTTCGTCACCGGCACCACGGTGCACGTCGACGGCGGCACGTGGGCGTCGGGTGGGTGGCACCAGTTGCCCGACGGGAGCTGGGCGCCTTGAAGTTCGGCGTTGCTCTCGGCCGCCTGAACCCGGCGTTCTTCCTCGACGTCGTCGACGAAGCCGAGCGCCTCGGCTACGAGTCGGTGTGGCTGCCGGAGCACCTGGTGTTCCCGGTGGAGATGAGCCGGTCGCCCTTCGGCGAAGACGAGCACCCGCCCGTGCCGCCGTCGACGCCAGTGTTCGACGCCTTCGCCTATCTGGGGTTCCTGGCCGGCCGTACGTCACGCGTGAAACTCGGGACGCACGTCTACAACCTGGGCCTCCGCCATCCGTTCATCGCTGCGCGCGGCGTCCAAACGCTCGACATCGTCTCCGGCGGCCGCTTCCTCTTCGGCATCGGGGCCAGCTGGCTCGAGAGCGAGTGGGATGCCGTCGGCCTCGACTTCCACACGCGCGGAAGGCGCGTCGACGAGGCGATCGAGGTGTGCAAGCGCTTGTGGACCGACGAGGTCGTCGAGCACCACGGCGAGTTCTTCGACTTCGGCCCCGTGATGTTCGAGCCGAAGCCCATTCAGAAGCCGCACCCGCCCGTGCTCGTCGGCGGCGAGTCCCCCGGCGCCCTACGCCGTACCGCCCGCTACGGCGACGGCTGGATCGGGCTCGACCACACGCCCGAGTCGGTCGTCGAACCGATCAAGAAGCTGGCCGAGCTCCGCGGCGACGGGCCGCCACTCGAGATCATCGTCGGCGGCAACGTGCAGTCACCCGACGACGTGAGCCGGTTCGAGGAAGCCGGCGTGCACCGCCTGCTTGTGTCTCCGTGGCGGCGGTCGCCAGAGGCTCTCGATGGCCTGCGTCGGTTCGCCGACACCATCGGCGTCGGCTAGCGGCTGCAACTGCGGCTCCCAGGGAGGCGTGGACGGGCCACACGCCGGGTGTGCCCTTCAACCGGTGGTCGAGAACGGGTGCACATGTTCCGTGCATCCGAACGGTCGTGATTTCGGCGCCGCGTTTGACAGCCAGATCACAGCCGTTCGGGTGCATGAAATTCGTGAAGCCGTGCACAACGTCGATGCAAGGGGCGAGCGATGTGCGCCAGCGCCCGCCCTCCTTCAGAGCCGCAGTTGGCGGACTCCGGCGCCGCAACGTTGACGCGCTGAGTCTGACACCAGCGTCAGGTCACGGCAGAATGTCGACATGCCTGTCATCGACTCCGACACGCACCTGTACGAGTCCCGCACGCTGTGGTCGGACTATGCCGACCCGGCTGACCGCGACAAGACCCTCCGCATCGCCGACGACGACCTCGGCCACGCCTGGCTGATGTTCGGCGACCGCCGCATCGGGCTGGCGGAGGTCCACCACCCCGGTGACGTCGACAAGATGGGGGAGTACCGCAGCAAGGTGCGGGCGGGGGAGAAGGCCGAGGCCTCCTACGACGACCTGCTGCCGCGCGCCTTTTGGGACCCGACGGCCCGCGTGGCCGACCTCGACCGCTTCGGCATCGACGAGACCGTCGTCTTTCCCAACTATGGCCTGCTCTGGGAGCGCCCGATCGAGCACGATCTCGAGGCGACCAAGGTCAACATGGCCGCCTGGAACCGGTGGACGCTCGATATGGCAGCCGAGGGCAAGGGCCGCCTCCACCCGGTCGCCCACCTGAGCCTTCGCGACCTCGACTGGCTCGAGCAGCAACTCACGACACTTGAAGCGGGCGGCATCCGCCTGGCGATGATCGCACCGGCGCTCGTCGACGGGAAGCCGCTCAGCCACCCCGACCTCGACCGGGCGTGGGACGCCTTCGTCCGCCACGGGGTCACGCCGGTCTTCCACGTCTCGGCCTTCCCGCATCCCTTCCACGACGCGTGGTACGAGGACGACGACCCCGACGACGTCGCCCCTGTGCTGTCGTCGGTCTTCCTCTGGACGGCGCCCGCCCTGGCCCTCGCCGACCTCGCCATCCACGGCGTGTTCGCCCGCCACCCCGACCTGCGCCTGGGGATCATGGAGCTGTCGGCGGTGTGGGTGCCCATGTACCTCCTGATGCTCGACGGTGGCTTCAACTTCCACGAACGGTTCAACGGCGCGCCGCTCACGAAGATGGAGCTGAAGCCGAGCGAGTACGTGCGTCGCCAGGTCCGCGTGGCCGCATTCGGCTACGAGCGCCCCGACCACCTCATCCGCCAGGCCGGCGACCTGTTTATGTTCTGCTCGGACTTCCCCCACGCCGAGGGCCTGGCCCAGCCGCTCGACGACTACACGCGCATGTGCACGCTGCAGCCCGACGCCGCCCCGGCTCTCTACTCGGACAACCTCGCGTGGCTACTGCGGAGCTGACCCCCGACGACTACGCGCCGCGCCACGACGTACCCATCGGCGGGCGCAGCGGGTTCACGGTCGTCGAAGACCGCCAGGTCCACTACCTCGAGTGGGGAACGGTCCGCGCCCCCAACGTGCTTTGCCTGCACGGCGGCGGCCAGACGGCGTACATGTTCGAGGAGCTGGGCGCGGCCCTAGCGTCGAAGTACCACGTGCTGGCGCCCGACCTTCCCAGCCACGGCGACTCCGATCCCATCGATGACGTCGGCGGCGACCGCCACGCGTTGGCGGGAGGCATCGCCCCGTTGTTCGACGCCTTCGGGATCGCACCGGCTGTCGTCGTCGGTGCCTCCCTCGGCGGCATCACCGCCATCACCATGGCCGCCGCTCGCCCCGAGCTGGTGGACGGCATCGTCCTCATCGACATCGGCCACCGCCTCGAAGAGGAGGGCGTCAAGAAGATCATCGAGTTCCTGCGCGCCCACGACTCGTTCGCCTCGCTCGAGGACGCGGCGGCACACATCTCGACCTACTTGCCGCACCGCAAAGAGGTGCGCCCCGAGAGCCTCACCCGCAACCTGCGCCAGCGGGCGGACGGGCGTTGGGTGTGGAAGCACGGGATGGGCCGTCGGTTTCGCGACGAACCCGAGGAGATGCCCGACTGGCGCAACATCCTCGAGGGCCTCGCCGAAGACGCGTCGTCGTTGCAGTGCCCCGTGCTCGTCCTACGCGGCGGCAAGAGCGACGTGCTCTCCGATCAGGGCGCAACCGAGGTCGCCGAGCTCATCCCCGACTCGCGTCTGCGCACCGTCGCCAACGCCGGCCACCTGGCCGCGGGCGGCAACCCCGAGTCGACCGTCGGCCTCATCAAGACCTTCCTCGACGAGATCGGCTGGTAGTCGGAGGAGGGCTACTTCTTCGGAAGCTGAATCGCCCGGTCGGCGATGATGTTCTTCTGCACCTCGGTGGCTCCGGCCCCGATCGAGGTATACCGCTGCCACGGGTAGTTGTACGCCGAGTGACCGTGCTCGACGGCATCGGGCCCGCCCTTGGCGAGG
>JAFAUA010000428.1 GCA_019243595.1 Acidimicrobiia bacterium | reverse complement strand
TCACCTCCGGGCTCTGCACTGGATGCGCAGGCTGTGTTGTCGCCTGCCCCTACGACGTCCTGAATTACGACGACCGCGAAGGCGTCTACAAGCCCTTCCATATCGAAGAGGAGCTCGGGCCCGGCAACTGCGGCCACGGCGAGAAGGGCTGCACGTACTGCACCCGGGCCTGCCCCCGCTTCCGAGCGTGGGAGCCCGAGATCGACAACTTCCTCTTCGGCCGGGCTCGCCTGCCCGAGGAGGTCGACGGGATCTCCAAGGACATCGTGCTCCTGAAGGCCGCCGACCCCGAGGTCGCCGAGAAGGGTCAGGACGGCGGGCTGGTGAGCGCCATCCTCATCTGGGCCATGGAGCACGGCTACATCGACGCCGCCCTCGTCTCCTACCTGGAGGGCGACGGCACCAGTTGGAAGGCCATCCCCGGCGTGGCCCGGACGCGCGAGGAGATCCTCGCCGCCGCCGGCAGCCGCTACACGTACTCGGCCAACACCATGGCCTACAAAGAAGCCATCGATTCGGGGGCGTCCAAGCTCGCCCTCGTCGGCATGAGCTGCCAATCGTCGGTGCCGCCGGTGATGCTCGAGCGCAAGGCGGGCAAGCCGTCGAAGCGCTTTGCCCTCAACATCGGGCTGCTCTGTTCCAAGACGTTCGACGACGCCATCTTCAAGGAGCTCTTCGAGGCCAAGTACGGCCTGAAGAAGGAAGACATGGTGAAGATGAACATCAAGGGCGTCTTCCAGATCTGGATGAAGAACGGCGACTACCACGAGGTCAACCTCAAGGAGTGCCACGCCTGGACGCGAGAGGGCTGCAAGATGTGCCCCGACTTTGCGGCCGAGCACGCCGACATCTCGACCGGGGGGATCGGCGCCTACAACGACTGGACGCTGACGATGATCCGCACGCCGATCGGCAGAGAGATCATCGTCAAGATGCTCCGCGACGGTGCGCTCATCGGCCGCCCGGGCGACGACGACCCCGGCGCCATCGCCCTGCTGCGCAAGCTCTCCCGCGTCAGCCGCAAGCGCTGGCCGGAGACCGCGATCGAGGCGCCCCGGCTCATGCCGCCGCCCAAGCCCAAGCCCGACGCAGACAAGCCTGCCGAACCTGCACCTGCTTAAGCAGTACAAATGAACAAGGAGTCGTAATGCCCGAAGCCGTCATCGTCGAGACCGCCCGCACGCCGATCGGCCGGGCCCTGAAGGGTTCGCTGAAGGACGTCCGCCCCGACGACATGGGTGGCTTCATCATCAAGACGCTGATGGAGAAGGTGCCGGCCGTCGACCCGGCCTCGGTGGTCGACGTGATGCTGGGCTCGGCCAACCACTCCGGCGAGCAGGGCATGAACCACGCCCGCAACTGCGCGGCGCTGGCCGGTCTTCCGGACTCAGTCCCCGGCACCAGCGTCAACCGCTTCTGCGCCTCCTCGCTGCAGACCATCCGCATGGCGTTCCACGCCATCAAGGCCGGCGAGGGCGACACCTACATCGCCGGTGGCCTCGAGAGCGTCAGCCGCACAGGCGGCCGCGGCTTCAAGCGCGAGGACATGAACCCGCGCTTCGTCGACAAGGATCGCGACGACTTCGTCAACCTCATGTACATCCCAATGGGGCTCACGGCCGAGAACGTGGCCGACAAGTACAACGTCACGCGCGAGCGCATGGACGAGTACGCGGCGATCTCCCAGAACCGCGCCGTCGAGGCCCAGAAGAACGGGTTCTTCGACCGCGAGCTCACGCCCTACCCTCTGCCTGACGGCACAGTGGTCACCCAGGACGACGGCCCCCGGCCCGGCACCACCAAGGAGAAGCTGGCAGAGCTCAAGCCCGCCTTCCGCGAGGACGGCCGTGTCACCGCCGGCAACGCCTGTCCCCTCAACGACGGCGCCGCGGCCACCCTCGTCATGTCCGACGAGCGGGCCAAGGCCCTGGGCCTGACGCCCAAGGTCCGCATCATCGCTAGCGCCGTCTCGGGTCTCGCGCCGGAGATCATGGGCGTCGGCCCCATCGAAGCCGTGAAGAAGGTGCTCGCCCAAGCGGGCATGAAGATCACCGACATCGACATCGTCGAGCTCAACGAAGCGTTCGCCGCCCAGGTGCTCCCGGTCTGCGACGAGCTCGGGATCAGCATCGACAACCAGCTCAACCCCAACGGCGGCGCCATCGCGTTGGGCCACCCGTTCGGCATGACCGGCGCCCGCATCATGACCACGCTCATCAACGACCTTCAGACGCTCGACAAGACGATGGGCCTCGAGACCATGTGCGTCGGCGGCGGTCAGGGCATGGCCATGATCGTCGAGCGGGTTTCCTAGCTGGAGCCGAGTCTCCTCCGCGATGTCCTGACCGTCGCCCTCGGCGTCGTCAGCGGCATCATGTCCGCGGCCTTCGGCGTCGGCGGCGCGGTCATCACGACCCCGGGTATCCGCGCGCTCGGCGCCTCTGCGTTCGTCGCCGTTGGAACGACGCTCCCGGCGATCATTCCCAGCGCGGTGTCCGGGACGCTCCGCTACATGCGCGAGGGCTTGGTCGATTGGGACGTTGTGAAGTGGGCGGCGCCGGTCGGCGCGGCGGCGTCGATCCTCGGCTCATTGCTCTCGCACGTCATCCCCGGCAACGGCCACTGGCTGATGATCCTTACCGCTCTGCTCCTCGGGGTGACGGCGTGGCGGATGCGCAACCCACCGCCGCGCCCGGCGGTCGAGGAAGCGGAGGCCGAGTCCGAGTTCGAGGCCCTCGGAGGGTTGAAGCAGCACACGTTCCATCGCACGCCAACGATCACGGCGGGTGTGGGCGCCGCCGCCGGGCTGCTCTCGGGCCTTCTCGGGATCGGCGGAGGCATCCTCATGGTGCCCGGGTTCAACCAGATCATGGGTCTGCGGCTCAAGGAGACCATCGCCACGTCGCTGGTCTGCGTGGGCATATTCGCCGTACCCGGGATGATCACCCACGCCGCTCTCGGTGACATCGACTGGCGGTTCGCCATCCTTCTCGCTCTGGGCGTGATTCCCGGCGCCCGCATCGGCGCCGCCCTCGCCATCAGGGCCGACCGCCAGAACCTGAGAATGGCCGTCGCCCTGTTCCTCGGCGTGATCTCGGTGATCTACCTCGTCGGCGAGGTCAACGCTCTCGTGCGTTGAAAGATCGCGTCGAACATCTCCTCGGTGAGCTTGCCGGTGAAGGTGTTCTGCTGGCTGGGGTGGAACGAGCAGACGATCGTCAGGTTGCGATCGGGAACCTCGACCTCGACGCCGTGGCCGAACTTCGGCTTCGGCCTGATGCCCAGCTCCCGCACCATGACGTCGTAGGCGAACTGGCCGAGGACGACGATGACCCGCACGTCGGTCAGCAGCTCGAGCTCACGCCGGAGGTACGGGAGGCACGTGTCCCGTTCCTCGGTGGTCGGCTTGTTCGCGGGCGGGGCACAGCGAACAGCGGCGGCGACGTAGGCGTGCTCCAGCTCCAGTCCGTCGTCGAGTGACACCGACGTCGGCTGGTTGGCGTACCCGGCGCGGTGCAGGGCGCCGTACAGCCAGTCGCCGGAGCGGTCGCCCGTGAACACCCGTCCGGTGCGGTTGCCGCCGTGGGCGGCAGGCGCGAGCCCGACGATGAGCAAGGTGGCCCGAGGGTCGCCGAAGCCCGGCACCGGGCGGCCCCAATACTCCTCGTCCTGGAACGCGGCCCGCTTCTCGAGGGCGACGCGCTCGCGCCACTCGACGAGGCGCGGGCACGCGAAGCAGTCGACGATGTCGGCCGTGACTCGCCGGAGAGATTCCACCAGCGGAGGGTAGGTTGCGATCGGTCCCACCCATGCCCACGCGTCGCCGCCCCAAGCCCACGCTCGTCCTTCTCGTCCGCCACGGCCACACGCCGACGACGGGCAAGCTGCTGCCCGGACGGGCGAAGGGGCTTCACCTCTCCGAGGACGGACGCAAGCAGGCGGCGGCGGTCGCCGAGCGCATCGGGTCGCTGCCGAAGGTCGACGCTGTGTACGCGTCGCCGCTCGAGCGTACGAAGGAGACGGCGGCGCCGATCGCCAAGGTCCACGGGTTGCGCGTAAAGACACTCAAGGGACTCCTCGAGCTCGACATCGGCGAGTGGACCGGCTGGGAGCTGAAGAAGGCGGCAAAGACCGAGGAATGGAAGACCGTTCAGAAGCGGCCGAGTGCGTTCCGGTTTCCCGGTGGTGAGTCGTTCCTCGAGATGCAGAGCCGCATCGTCGACGCCATCGAGCGCATCCGCGCCGACCATCCCGGCGGCACCGTCGTCGCCGTGTCCCATGCCGACCCGATCAAGGCGGCGGCGGCCGATGCCGTGGGCACCCCCCTCGACCTCTTCCAGCGCATCGTGATCTCGCCGTGCTCGGTAACCGGGATTCTCTACGGCGACGCATCGCCGATCGCTCTGACCGTCAACTCGACCGGCGACCTCAAGGCGCTGGCGCCCTCCTAGGCATGAGTGAGTCGTACGACCTCGACGCCGTCGACCTGCTGACGACGGGCACAGTCGGCCCGCCCGGCGAGCGCGTCTTCTACTTGCAAGCTCGCCGCGGCCGGCAGCTGCTGACGCTGAAGATGGAGAAGACCCAGGTCGCCGCCCTCGTGCGCTACCTCGGCACCCTGCTCGCCGACCTGCCTCCGCCCGAGGCGCTGCCGTCCGAGCTCGAGTTAGTGGACCCGATCGAACCCGAGTGGGTCGTCGGCACCCTCGGTGTTTCCTACGACGAGGACGCCGACCGCTTCGTGCTGCTCGCCGAGGAGCTCGTCGAGGAGGGTGAGGAAGGAGCGATGGCGCGCATCGCGGCGACGCGCGACCAGGTCGCCGGGCTCGTGCTCCACGGCGCCGAGGTCGTCGAGGCCGGCCGCCCGCCCTGCCCCCTCTGCGGTGAGCCCCTCGACCCTGAAGGACACGTGTGCGTCCGGACGAACGGCCACAAGCCGACCGCCTGACGAGGCTCCGCGACGGCGAGGTCGAGGTCGAGGGCCGTATGCCCTGGAGCTCGAACGGCACGTACCTCGTTCAGGTCTGCAAGGACGGCGAAGCCACGCGCGCCGTGTATAAGCCCGAGCGTGGCGAGCGCCCGCTGTGGGACTTCCCACCCGGTCTCTACCGACGCGAGGTTGCGGCCTACGTCGTCGCCGACGCGCTCGGTTGGGGACTCGTGCCCGAGACCATCGTGCGCGACGGCCCGCTCGGCACGGGATCGCTCCAGCGCTTCGTCGACGCCGACTTCGCCCAGCACTACTTCACGCTTCTGGAGTTCCCCCACCACCACGACGCCCTCAAGGCCATCTGCACGTTCGACCTCCTCGCCAACAACGCCGACCGCAAGGGCGGCCACTGCCTCCTCGGCACCGACGGGCAGCTCTGGTCGGTCGACCACGGTCTCTGCTTCCACGTCGACCCGAAGCTGCGGACGGTGATGTGGGACTTCGAGGGAATGCCGATCCCCGACCCGCTCGTGGCAGATCTGGCCCGGTTCGCGGTGGCCATTCCCGACGAGCTGCACGCGCTCTTGGACGACGACGAGATCGACGCCCTGGCGGTGCGCGCATCGGCGATCGTAAGACGCCCGGTGTTCCCGCCCGCGCGCTCGGCCCGGCCGTATCCCTGGCCGTTGGTCTAGACCGTTGAACAACGAGCAGCTGGTCGAGCTCGCCGACCTCGACGAGCTGGTCCGGCACGTCGACCGCCTCGTCGACGACGCCGACTGGGACGGCCTCGTCGATCTCCGAGACCGCTGCCGGCGGGCGCTCGAGCGAGGCAAGCAGCTCTGGCCGGCTGCGTCGCTCGCCGAGTACCGCTTGGCGCTCGACGCGCCGGGGAAGTGGGCGGCCTCGGCACTCGTCCCCGATGCCGGCCGCTTCGCGCTTGGCCCGCTCAGCGAGGTGGCGGCCTCCAGTCACACGTGGGCCGAGCTGGCGCCGCATGCGCCGCCGACACCGCAAGCATCGATCGCGGCCCACGAGCGCGTCGTCCGCGGCGAGGACCTCACCGAGGACGACCGGGTCGACCAACAGGTCCTCGAGCTGCCGCTGGTATTGCAGGCGTGGGAGCCGCGCTACCCGGTGGCCGAGTACAAAGCTGGGGAAGCCAACTTCGCGTCGCCGCCAGCGGTGTCGACCTGGAAGGCATACGAGTCGTCGCCGGCGCCGACGGTCGACGACAACGAAGCCCGCCGCGCCCTCGTCGACCTGGCGGCCGCGTGGGTCACCGAGTCCAACGGCCGCGCCGAGGCGGACGCCGTCGAAGGAGATGCGGTCGGCGCCCTCGCCGCCCTCGGCGCTCCGCGAGGCCGCATTGCCGAGGTCGACCTCGCCCGCGCCCTCGCCGCCATGGCCTGGACCGGCGCCAGCGGCGGCGCCCATGGCCGTCGCCGCGGCATGGCCGCCGGCCGGTTCGCAGCCTGGTGGGCTCTCGCCGCTGTCACCGGCCTCCTCGACGAGTGGCCCGTCGCGCCCGATCGCCTCCACGCCGCCGCTGCGTCACTCCGCTGGTACCGCTGGGACACCGGCGAACCCGACACCGGCTGGTCCCTCCGCCTCGCCGTCGAGGACACCCAGCGCGCCCGAGCGTGGGCCATGAGCGCAGTCGACGCCGCCCTCTGAACCCCGCCTTCTTCGTTCTTGGGGTGCATGTGCCCCGCATACGGGCGAGATCCACCCCGAGAACGGCTGATTTAGGAAGGGAGGCCCAGCACGCGGTCGAGGTATGCGTTGCGGAAGCGGCCGTCGGGGTCGGTGCGCTTGCGGGCGGCCTGGAAGCGGTCCCACTCGGGGTACCTCGGCGCCAGAGTGGCGGCCGTCTGGTAGTGCATCTTCCCCCAGTGGGGGCGGCCGCCAAGGGGGTCCATGATCGCCTCGACGCCCCGGAAGTACTGCTCGTAGGGCTCGCCGACGTACCGGTGCACGGCGATGTACCCGCGCTGTTCGCCGAACGCGGTCGAAAGCGGGATGTCGTCGGGCGCCACGAAGCGGACCTCGATCGGGAAGCTGATCATCATCCCGCTGCGGTCGATGAAGTCCTTCACCGCGAGCAGGGCGTCGGGCACCGCGACGCGGGGAATCGAATACTCCATCTCGACGAAGTGGACGAGCCGCGTGGTGA
>JAFAUA010000246.1 GCA_019243595.1 Acidimicrobiia bacterium | reverse complement strand
GCGGAGGGTGTCACGGCCGACGGGACCTCGGCCGACCCGTGGGCGAACACGACGTCGAGCGGGAAGTCGAGGAAAACCGGGCCGCGGTGCGGCGCCAGCGCCGTGGCCACCGCCTCGCCGACCTCCTTCGGAATGTCACCGGGCGCCGTGACCGTGCGCGCCAGCTTGGTGATCGGCGCCACGATCGGCACGTGGTCGAGCTCCTGCAGCGATCCTGCGCCCCAGCGACCCTGCGGCGCCCGGCCGGCGAGGACGACCAGCGGCGAGCCGTTGAAGTGGGCGGTCGTCATGGCACTGACGCCGTTGGTGACGCCGGGACCGGCCGTGAGCACAGCGACCCCCGGGCGACGGGTGAGCTTGGCCATCCCTTCGGCGGCCCATGTCGCCGTCTGTTCGTGGCGCACGTCGACGATGCGCCACTTCGCCTTCACCGCCCCGTCGTAGATCGAGAAGATGTGCCCGCCCGAGAGCGTGAAGATCTCCTTGACGCCGTAGCCCTCGAGCGTCGAGACCAGCAGCTCTCCGCCGTGACCATCCATCAGCCAACCTCCTCAAGGAATGACGCCAGCGCGTTCCACCACGGCTCGGTGTTCTCGAACTGTGGCGAGTGGCCGGCGTCGGGAATCACGACCAATCGAGCACCGGGGATCGTCTTCGCCATGCGCTCGGACGCGGCGACGAAGGGCCGGTCCTGCTCGCCGACGATCACGAGCACCGGGAGCGACAACGTCGACAAGGCGTCGAGCCGCTCGGCCTGCGACGCCATCTTCGCGGTCATCGCGGCCCACATGGCGGGCGACGACGAGAGGAACTTCCGCCGCTCGAATTCCTCCCACCCGGGCCGCTCGGCGCGCACGCGCGCCGCTGCCGGCGTCTCGAGCACGCCCTCACGCTCATTCATGAGTTCCAGCAAGGTTTCCATGCCGTGCTCGCGCACGATCGAAGCACCGAGCTCCAGCTCGCTCGTATCGATCCCCTCGAGCGGGCCGTGCGTCGTGTCCATCAGCACGAGCCCGGTCAAGCGTGACGGATCACGCAGCGCCGCGACTTGGGAGATCATCCCGCCCATCGAGTGGCCGAGCAGCACGAACCGGTCCCACCCCAGCGCGTCGACCAGGGCCCAGAGATCGTCGGCAAACCGCCCGAAGTCGTAGTCGTCCTCCGATGCGGGCTTGGTGCTGTTGCCATGGCCGCGCAGATCGGGCGCCACCGCGTGCCAGCCGATATCGGCCAGCCGGTCGACCGTCTCGGCGAAGTCTTCCTTTGCACCCGTGAACCCGTGGACGAGCAGGATGCGGCGTGCCGACCCCGACCCCGCTTCGGCGATCTCCACCGTGATTCCGCCGGCGTCGACCTTGCGCAGCTGCATCATTTGCCGCCCGTCAAAGCGCCGAGGTCGGCGACTTGGTCAGCGGGCGGGACGACCGCCTGCACGGGCACGCCGAAGTCGAAGAGGTTGAGGGTGAACGTGACCGTCCCCGGGACCGACGGCACCGACGACGCCGTCTTGGACTTGCTCAGGTCGACGGTGTACTTCAACTGCCGCACCCGTCCTTGGGCGTCGACCCACACGTCCATGGGCTGCCTCGCCGACCCGAGCAGCTTGATCGTCGACTTGATCGCGTTCCGCGCCGTCGGCGACGCGTCGGCGGCCTTGTCGAGGTCGACGACCACCCGGTAGTGCGTCGTGGGCGTGCCGCGGATGTCCTCGGTGCCAACCCGCGAGACGCTGTCGGAGGCGCCGCGCAGGAAGTCGAGCGATTGCGTCGGGTCGCTCGCCCCGTTCTGGGTCAGGGCGCTGAAATCGGAACCCACGCTCCGGCCCGCCGTCGCCAGATCGACCTTGACCCAGGACTTGCCCTGCGGAAGGGCGGCGGCAAGGGCCGGGGGAAACTTTTCGTAGACGGTGGCGTTGTCATAGACGGCATCGAGGGGCGGACCCGGGAGGCCCAACTGCGACAGGTCGATGAGCATGTGACCCCGGTGGGCCTTGAAGTCGGCCTCGCCCGTGATCTTGATGGGCTGGGAGCCGGGCCGCTCGATGAGCGTCTCCAGCCGCGAGGTGCCGGCGCCGGCGGTGGAATTGGGCGCATTGCGCAGAAGGGTCACCGCTGCGGGGGTGGCCCCGCCGCCGCACGCCGCCAGCAGGGCGGTCGCGCCGATCGCCGCCCCGACCGCCGCGAGCCTGCGCATCACCGCTCCCCTTCCGGATCCGGCCGTTCCGTGCCACCCTGGGTCTGTGCCCAGCGAGCGGCAGGCAACATAGGCTACGAGCCGGGAGGAGGGACGTGAATCGGCGG
>JAFAUA010000188.1 GCA_019243595.1 Acidimicrobiia bacterium | reverse complement strand
CTTCGCGCGCTTTTGCGTCTCTCCCAACAGATCTGACCTCAAGCAGAAGTCCCAGCGCATCTAAGACGCGGAGGAGGGTGCCTAGCTCTGCCGTGGGCTTCCCGGACTCAAACTCCGAAACCCACTTGCGCGAGACCCCAGCGCGATCCGCGACTGAGGCTTGTGAAAGGCCGAGCTCGAGGCGGCGGCTGCGGATTGCGGTTGCGATGTCTATCGAAGATCGAGCCCTCATCGCCTTAGCCTTCTATAGGGCAGCACCGTACGGTTACAGTATACACGTGCCACCGATCGGTTACAACTCGTATCTGTAACCGCTCAGTTACATTGCCTTACTGTTACCGAGCGGTTACACTTGGTAGAGTCTTAGAAGAACTTCGCGCCGCCAGATTGAAACCGTTGTTCCAAGCCGACGAATGCGTCGACGATGGCGTTCGCCTCAAAGGCTCGGTTGCGTCGACCCACCGTGATCTGTCGCACGATGCCAGCACCCTCAAGTCGCGTGATCGCTTCATTCGTGGCCTGGAATGACCGCTCGATCACGGACGATGCGCCGCTCACCGTGACAATCGGCGTGCCCGGGAGCGCGTCGAGAAGTAATGCGGCCGCAGAGTCCGCTCGCACCCGCCCGAGAACCGTGCGCCACTCCTGCTGGATGGCGCTGACCCGTTCCTCGAACGCCGTGGCTTCGGCGGCGGCGGCGCGACAAGCGGCTGCAAACACGCCGATCCAGTGATTAAGGCCCTCATGTGCGACTCGGGAATCCGGTCGCCCGCGGTAGCTCGTTGCCCGCAGGCCGCCGATGTACGCGTTCGACTGAGCAGCGAGGACGAGGGACACAGGCGGGACGACCTTCGGCGCAATCCCTCTGCGGCGAAGGATCACGTGGATGAGCGCGCGCCCTGCTCGTCCATTGCCGTCGACGAAGGGGTGAATGGTCTCGAACTGGGCATGGGCGATCGCCGCTTGGACGACGGCCGGAAGGGCATCGTCGGAAGCAAACTCGCAGAGGTCGCGCAGCAGTTCTTCAACGTACTCAGGAGGCGGTGGAACGAACGCGGCGTCACATGGGTTGAACCCACGGCCCCCGATCCAGTTCTGCACCGTTCGGATTCGTCCGGCGTGCTCCGCGATCTCTGAGCCCACCAAGAGGCGTCGATGAACCTCAAGGAGGCCGTCGACTGTGACAGTAGAAGCGCGTGCCAGGTGATCGACGGCCCACGTCATGGCGTCGATGTTTCCGAGCACTTCGGCAGCCGTGACATCCGAGGCAGCGTCTCCGAGCGCCCGAGCCACCTCAGCACGAAGCAAGCGTCGCCCACCAATCACGAGCCCCTCAATGAAGGACGACGCCACGGACTCGGCGCGCAACAGCAGACGCGCCACGGCCTCCGTATCGACGAGGGCGACCGTAGAGGCGTTGAGACCAGCGATTGCCGCCTCCGCGTCGGCGACGTCAGCCGCGACCTCGCCGTCCAGCTGGAAGGCGCGGCGCGCCAGTGGATCCGGGACGTACGCCTCGTAATCGCATCCCGTGCGATCTCGTCGCGAGAACCCCTCGAACGACGCTCGCCATCTTCGTTTGAGAACCTTGCTCATGAGCGCTCCTTGTTCAAGGTTACAGCAGAACCTTGAACAAGGAGAACGGAAGGCAAGCTTCGTTGCGACTCGCGCGGTGGGTCTTAGGAAGACTCCGCGGGGTCATCGATCCCGGCGCGGCGTTTGGCCTCAGCCCAGCGGTCCTCGACCTCCCACGCGGCGGCCCAGTCCTCGATATAGCGGGCGTCGAACCGATGGCCGGCATCGAGGATCGATGCGATGTCGTCGCGGTCGCGGGGACGCCACGCGATCAACTTCTGGATGATGACGTCCTCGAGCGTGAGTACGCCGGTGGTGGCTCGGTCAAGCGCCTGCTTCAGGTACTCGACGGTCGCAAAAACGATGTCAATACGGTCACCTTTGCCCCGCACGAGAAGCATGTCGGGCTCGCTGCGATCCTCGCCGGCGACTTGGACGTCGTAGCCCTCCCGTTCGAACGCTTCGGCGACCGCCGGCGACGGTTCGACGAGAAGGTCGGCGTCTGTCGTCATCCTCGCCGTAGCTCGGTAACGAAGCGCGGCGAGTGCCCCCATCAGCGCCCAGCGGACGCCGACGCGGTCAAGTACGTCAGCGGCCGCGCTGGCGGAGTCCGAGGGCTCGCGCACGGCGGAACAACTCGAGCTCGGGGGTTTCGTCGTCATCTCGAAGAGGCGGGATCGCATGTTCGGCACGCCACTCATTTGCGGCCGCAATGCGAGCGCGACGTGCATCCTCGGACGGTTCTTCGTCCGTCTCGGCCTCGCGCAGCCGGTCGTTGAGCCTCTCCATACGGGCCCGATCTTCTCGGCTTACTGCCACGTCTCAAGTATGCCGTGGTCAGCGCGGTCATCGGTCGGACTCCCGGATCGGAGCAGTCCTTCGATCACTCGCGCCGCGGCTTCGTCGGCGGGTTGCATGAAGGCGGCGTAGACCTTCAGCGTGACCGACGGGTCTGCGTGGCCGAGGCGGCCGGCGACCGTGCGTACGTCGACGCCGGCCGCGATCAGCTCGGTCGCCTGGAAGTGGCGCAGGTCGTGGAGGCGGACGTCGTCGAGGCCGAGGGTCGCGCGAAGTCGGGCGAAGGCGTGGGTCAGACGGTTCGGTCGCCAAGGGTCGGCGCCGTCGACACAGTCGGACAGCACGAAGGCGGCCGGACGTAGAACGACGCCGGCACCGACGGCACGGCGCCCACAGGCGTGGCGATGCGCACGCAGCACTGCCACCGTGCCCGCGTCCAGGGACAAGCGCCGGGCGGCGTGGGTCTTGGTGTCCTTCTCGATGAGCCCGGTCTCTCCGTGCACGACCGACGTCTCGATCCGGATGGACGACTCGGCGAGGTCGACGTCGCGCCACCGCAAGCCGCAGACCTCGCCTCGCCGCATGCCCGTGGCCACGAGCACCCGGAGAGCGACAGCGAGATCGGGCGCCGCCGTATCGATCAGGCGAACGACGTCGGCCGCACTCGGAGGGCGGATGCGCCGCCGATGCACGCGGGGCGGACTGGCGAC
>JAFAUA010000562.1 GCA_019243595.1 Acidimicrobiia bacterium | reverse complement strand
CCGTTGGAGCCCCGTCTGCCGGACGCGTTGCGTACGGCGTCGGGCAACGTGGAACTGGCGCCCCAGCCAATGGTTGACGACGTGCCTCGTCTCCGGTCCGCGTTGGGTCGCGCGAGCAACGGCGGGTTCGTGCTGATCGGCCGGCGTCACCTGCGGTCGAACAACTCGTGGATGCACAACGTGAACGTGCTGGTGAAGGGCAAGCCACAGTGCACGCTCCAGGTGAACCCTTCGGATGCCGAACGGGTTGGCATCACCGACGGCGGCTCGGCCAAGGTCTCGTCGCGAGTCGGCGCGGTGGTGGCAGACGTCGAAATCACCGATGCGGTGATGCCGGGCGTTGTCTCGCTGCCCCACGGTTGGGGCCACGATCTACCCGGTGTCCAGATGTCGATCGCGTCTGCGCACGCCGGCGTCAACTCGAATGTCCTCGCCGACGAAGAGATGTTCGACGTCATCTCCGGCAACGCCGTGCTGAACGGGATCCCCGTGGAGGTTGTCCCCGCCTGACCACTCCTAGACGGCGCTACGACTCCGAAGCGGCGTCCAGGTAGGCCTCGGTCAGCCACTGCTTGACCTCGTCGTCGACGTCGTCCGCCGAGCGCACGTTGGCGGTGTGCCAGTAGCGGCCGTGGTAGGCGATCGGCTTGCGGACGATGAGACGATGGGACACCTCGTGGCGCAAGGAGAACGACAGCCCCACCCACTTCTGCATCGGGCGTAGCTCGGCGAACCGGCGCCCGTGCTTGAGGAAGATGCCGACGGACACGGGCTCGACGTGGACGTCGCCGAGCGTGTCCAGGTGGGCGGCCACCGCCTCGAACACCGGCCGCTCGTGGACCGGCCCCGTCGAGAAGTACTCCTCGATCGACATCGCCGGCGCGCACTCGTGGGACTGCTTGTGGCGGCCGAACTGCCGCTTGCACCCCGGGCACGTCCATACGGGCACCGCCAGATGATGCCTCTTCCCTGACCACCCGGTCATCAGTACGATCTGCGGCGCATGCCGACGGAGACGTGGTGGAACCTGCCCGAGGAGAAGCGGGAGCGGGTCACTCGGGCCGCCATGCTCGAGTGGGGCAAGCGCGGTTTCTCGGCGGGGAGCCTCAACGTCATCGCCCGCGAAGCGGACATCGCCAAGGGGTCGCTGTTCCAGTACTTCGACGACAAGCTCGACATGTACGCCACGATCTGCGAGGCCGGGATCCAGACGATCCGCGACGCCGCCCTCGACGGGGTCGACGTGGAGAACGACGAGTTCTTCCCCGCCCTGCGGAGGATCGTGTGCAACTGGCTGGGCTTCTTCTCGACCCACCCCGTCGAGCGGGGGTTCGCCTACGCGGCCGGTAACGAGGTCGACGAGGAGGCGGGGGCGGCCGTCCGCAGCGTCACCAGCGCCCACTTCGTGAGCGAGCTCACGCCGCTGGTCAAGGGAGCCGACGCCCGCGGCGAGTTCGCGCCGGGTACCAAGATCGACCAGGTCGTCGCCATGGTCGTGCTCCTCCTGCGCCACCTGGACAAAGCCCCCTATTACGCCCACGTCGACCCCATCCTCGACCTCACCAACAAGCGGCAGACCGAGGTCGAACGCATCGCCCTCGAGCTCGTTGGCGCCTTGGAGCGCGCCTACGGACGGCCGCGAAAGAGAACCAAGACCCGCTCTTGACACGCTCCGCGCGAACGGCTCATATATGACCACCTGGTCAGACGGCCGCTGAAGGGGCGAAGGGGGAGTCGGTGACCACTGAGATCGAGGCGATTCTCGCCGTCACCAATCGCGACATGGACGCCGTTTTCCATGCCGTCCCCGATGACGCCGACGCGCTGTTCACGTGGGACTACGAGAAGGGCGCGCGACCCGCGCTCTCAAAGCTCTACGAGAAGGCGAAGACGTCACAGTGGAACGGCGCCACCGATCTCGACTGGAGCATCGATGTTGACCCTGAGCGGGTCTGTGCCGAGATGCACGGCTCCGACTACCGCTCGGCATTCCTGCGCCGCCTCGCCGAACAGCCGGGCTCGCCGGTCGCCAACTGGGGCGACAAGGAGTGGGCGGCGTACACGAACGAGACCTTCCTCCACCGCGTCAGCCAGTTCATGCACGGCGAGCAGGGGGCACTGCTGTGCACGGCCAAGATCGTCGAGACCGTCCCCTGGATCGACGCCAAGTACTACGCGTCGACGCAAGTGATGGACGAGGCCCGCCACGTCGAGGTGTTCTCCCGCTACCTCGACACCAAGCTCGAGGGCCATTACCCGATCAACGCCCACCTGCGGATGCTGCTGGACGACATCATCCGCGACAGCCGCTGGGACATGACCTACCTCGGCATGCAGATCATGGTCGAGGGCCTGGCCTTGGCCGCCTTCGGCTTCATGCACAAGATCACCACCGAGCCCCTGCTCAAGCGGCTGCTGCGATACGTGATGTCCGACGAGGCGCGCCATGTGGCCTTCGGCGTGCTCAGCCTGCAGGAGTACTACGCGGGACTCTCCCAAGCGGAGATCCGGGTACGCCAGGAGTTCGCCTTCGAAGCGGCCATCCGCATGCGGGACCGCTTCCTTCAGCAGGAGGTGTGGGACCGCCTGGGCGTCGACACCAAGGTGATGGTTGGCCACCTGCTGGCGCTGCCGCGCGAGGAGAACACCTTCCAGAAGATGCTGTTCTCCAAAATCGTTCCCAACTGCAAGAAGCTCGGTCTTCTCGACGCCGGCGACGGCTGGCTGCGCGAGAAGTTCACCGAGATCGGCGTCATCGAGTTCGAGGACTGGGTCGACACCGGCGAGGAGTACGAAGCACTGGACGAGGTCGCGAAGGATCGCGCCGCGTCCGCCAACGCAACAGCCTGAGTCGAGGGGAGACTTGATGGACCTGCACGGACGCCGTCGGGGGTTCGCCGTTGCCGCGCTGCTCGCGGTGCTTGCGCTCGTCGCGTCCGCGTGCGGCGCGTCGCCCCGGGTGACCCGTGAGGTCGAAGCGCGCGACCGCAACAGCTCGGCGCTCGGGCTGCAGGCCTCGGCGAGCGGCGGCACCGACAACGGTTCGGGAACCTCCGACACCGGCGGCGTCGCTGCCGGTCCGACCGGTGCAGGCGGCGGCGGTGGCGGCAACGCGAGCGGCACCGGTGGTGGCGCCACCGGAAGCGCGGCCAAGCGCGGCGGCCCGGCCGCCGGTCCGGCCGCCGGCACCGCCGGTCAGACGACGGCAGGGGCGTGCGGCGCGGCGGCGCCCGCGGGCGGCAACGGCGGCTCCACCGACACCGGCGTCTCCGGCGACACCATCAAGATCGGCGGCACCTTCTTCAACGGCAACTATCTCGACAAGTACAGTCAGGTCACCGAGGACGCGGTCAAGGCTTACTTCCAGTACACGAACGACCAGGGCGGCATCTGCGGCCGCAAGATCCAGTTCATCCCGTGCGACACCGCCGGCACCGCCGACGGCACCAAGGGCTGTCTGTCGAAGCTGGCCGACTCGGACAAGGTCTTCACCATGGGCCCGTCGCTGGACTTCAACTTGAACATCGTCCAGCCGACCCTCGCGGCCGACAAGCTGCCGTGGGTCGGCGACTCGGGCCTCTACGGCGAGGAGTTCACGAGCCCTTGGATGTTCCCGACCCAGCTCAACGGCACCGACGTCGGCGCCCTCATCGCCACCTTCGCAGGCCAGACCCTGCACGCCCACAAGGCCGGCATCTCCCTGCTCAACGACGTCGCCGGACCGGGGTGCACCAAGCGGGCCCAGGAGGCGGCGCGCGCTCTCGGCTATGACGCTTCGGCGACGGCGAGCAACGGCCAGGTCGAGACGTCGCTCGACAACCAGGTGGCGACGTTGCAGAACGCGGGCGTCGACACCGTGCTGTTCTGCAACGACCCGGTGAACACCATCAAGTTCATCCAGTCCGCGCAGCGGAGGGGCTGGAAGCCGGCCAACGGCTTCGTCGGCGGGTTCGTCGCCGCCGACGACGTGCCCCAGGCGGCTGGCTCCTACGCAGCCGGCATGTTCGGCTTCACCTCGTTCGACTTCTACAAGTCGGACACCCCGGGCATCCAGCAGTACCGGGCGATCACCGAGAACTACTACCCGAACACCTTCCACCACTTCTACGAGCAGGCCGCCTACATCGGCGCCGAGGCGATCGTGGCTGCGCTGCGCAAGGCCGGGCCACACCTCACGAGGACGGACTTCGTCAACGCCCTCAAGTCGTTCACCGACTTCGACACTGGCATGGGCTTGCACATCAACTTCGCCAACATCGGCAATTCCCAGCTGTCATCCGGCCTCATGTTGAAAGCCGACAACAGTCTCAAGTGGCAAGTGCTCACCGGCCGCTTCAAGTCGGCGGCATAACGGCGGCCCGGTAGCGCCATGACGCGGTTCCTGGGGTACGTCGTCGCCGGACTGGCCAACGGCACCATCTACGCGCTCGTCGCGTTGGGCGTCGTCGTCATCTACCGGATCAGCAGGGTGGTGAACCTGGCCCACGGCGCCATGGGCGTGTTCGCCACGTTCTGCTTCTACTACGTGTTCATCGGCGACTGGGGCCTGCCGGTGGCGCTGGCCTTCGTGCTCACGCTGGTCGTTGGCGCCGGCCTCGGCGTCGGTGTCGAGCGGGCGTTCGTCGGACCGGTGCGCAGCCGGGGCACGCTCCACACCCTGGTGATGACCGTCGGCGTGCTGCTGCTCCTCACCGAGGCAACCGTGCAGTTCTGGGGCCCCAACACGCCGCCGATCCCGTCGATCTTCCCCGACAACGCCATCAAGTTCGGCGGCACGGGCGTCACCGCCCATCAGTTGGCGACCGCAGCGTCGGTCGTATTGCTGACGGCGGGCCTCTTCTATCTGCTCAACCGCACGCGCTACGGCACCGCCATCGAAGCGATCGCCGAGGATCCCGGGGCGGCGCGCATCGTCGGCCTGCCAGTCCGCAACATCGTCACCGTCACGTGGGCGATCGGGGGCGCCAGCGCGGCGCTGGCCGGGATGCTGTACATCCATCTCAACACGCTCGACCAGATCAGCCTGACGTTCGTGCTGATCTACAGCCTGGTGGCCGCGGTGCTCGGCGGCTTCAACAGTCTGCCGATTGCCGTGCTCGGCAGCCTCGGCGTCGGGGTCACGTTCTCGCTCGCCCAGGGCTACGTGAAGACGCCGGGGTTCGCCGAATTCGTCGTGTTCCTCGCCCTTCTCGCCGCGCTGCTCGTTCAGCAGCGGACGCAGCAGACGTCACTCGAGACAGTGGCCGAGTTCTGATGCTCGGACTGTCGTCGTTGCTCTCCGATCCGGCCAAGAGGAATCGGGC
>JAFAUA010000546.1 GCA_019243595.1 Acidimicrobiia bacterium | reverse complement strand
CGTGGTGCTCGACCTTCCCGAGCCGTGGCAGGTCGTGAAGCACGCCGCGGCCGCCCTTCGCCCCGGCGGCATCCTCGTCGCCTACGTGCCGACGATCGGCCAGGTCGCACAGCTGCGTGAGGAACTGGCCGGCAGTGCCTTCGCCATGGCGCAGACCCTCGAGGTGCTCCAGCGCACATGGCACGTCGAAGGCCAGTAGGTACGGCCCGACCACCGCATGGTCGGCCACACGGGCTTCCTCACCTCGGCCCGGCTACTGGGGTCCTGAGACAGCGCCCTCGCCGTGGACCTGCTCGACCTTCTGATCCTCGTCTTCGCGATCTCGGCCGTCGTCGGCGGCTATCGCCTCGGGTTCGTCGCCCGCGCCACGTCGTGGATCGGGCTCATCCTCGGGTTGGTCATCGCTGCCCACTTCCTGCCCGACATCGTCGACGCCCTGCGCAACTCACCGTCGGGCAACAAGCTGCTGATCGTCGCGGCGACACTCATCGGCGCCGGGTTCGTCGGCCAGGCCCTCGGGCTGCTGATCGGCGCCAGCTTCCACTCGAAGATCCCCACGGGCACCCTGCGCCAGACCGACCGTGTCGCCGGCGCTGTCGCCGGCGGCATCGGTGTGATCGCCGCCGTGTGGCTGCTGCTGCCGGCCATGTCCGACGTGCAGGGGTGGGCGTCCCAACAGTCCCGCAACTCGGCGATCGCCCGCGCCATCGACAGCACGTTCCCGCGTCCGCCAGACACGCTCCAGGCCCTCCGCCGGCTGGTCGGGTCGACCGACTTCCCCCGGGTGTTCGACGCGCTCAAGCCGGCGCAGGACACGGGCAGCCCGCCTGACGCGATACCGCTGTCGCTGCCCGTGCAGCAACGGGTCTCTGCGTCGACGGTCAAGGTCGAGGGCATCGCCTGCCGCCGCATCCAGGACGGCAGCGGGTTCACTCCGCAGCCCGACGTCATCGTTACCAACGCCCACGTCGTCGCCGGCGAACGCTCGACGTCCGTGATCACCCCCAATGGGAGGCGCCTCAAGGCCACCGTGGTGCTCTTCGACCCCAACCGCGACCTGGCGTTGCTACGCGTCCCCGGTCTTGGCGAAGCGCCGCTGCCGGTCGCGACGGCCAAGGTGGGCACGCAAGGCGCGGTGTTCGGGCATCCCAACGGACAGGACAATCTGGCGATCCAAGCCGCGGCCATCCGTCAGCAAGTGACGGCCGTCGGCCGTGACCTCTACGACTCCCACGAGACCCGCCGCCAGGTGTTCATTTTGGCCAGCGCCCTCGAGCCGGGCGACTCCGGCGGCGCCCTAGTCAACCCTGTCGGGTCCGTCGTCGGCGTCGCCTTCGCCATCGCCCCCGACCGCCCGGGAACGGCCTACGCGCTGACGACCGACGAGCTCCGCCCGGTGCTTGCTGCCGGCGGCGCAGCGGCCGTCAACACGGGCCCCTGCCTGTCAGAGCCCTAGCGCGAAATCAACTGGGGACTGCGATGCCGGGGTACCAGGCTTGGGACTGGTTGCGGCCGTTGGCCTTGGCTGCGTAGAGGGCGGCGTCGGCCTGACTGAGGAGGGCACGGAGGCTGGTGGCGCCGCTGGCCGCGGTGGCAACACCGACGCTCACCCGTACGTCGATGGGACCGAGCTCGGTGATGACGGGGCTCTCGGCGACGGCGGCACGCACGCGCTCGGCGACGGTGATGGAGTCGACCATGGCGCTGTCGGGTAGCAGGGCGACGAGCTCGTCGCCGCCGTAACGGCCGATGACGTCGACGCTGCGTAGCTCCTGCTGGCAGCGCCGGGCGACGGCGGTAAGAACCTCGTCGCCGGCCGCGTGGCCGCAGCGGTCGTTGATGTGCTTGAAGTAGTCGACGTCCAGCATGAGCGCGGTCAGTGGCGCGTTGCTGCGACTAGCACGGGTCCATTCGCGCTCGGCGAGCTCGAAAAAGCTGCGCCGGTTCTGGAGGCCGGTGAGGTGGTCGACCGTCGCCAGTTCGATGAGGGCGCTGGTAAGCCGCAGGTTCTCCTGCTGCGCCGTCATCTGCCGGGCGGCAACGAAAAGTGTGAGACCGACGGCGCCGAGCACCAGCCCATTGAGCGGCGAGGAGGCCTGGCGGGCGGCGACCCAGAGCATGAAGCCGTAGCCGACCACCAGGGCGAAGTAGGGGAGCTTGCTGACGCGCCCGGGGCCTAGATCGATGTCTATGTCTTCGGCTGCGCTGGCCCGATGCCGCTGGATGACGGCGCCGGTGAGGAAGGCCGTCAGCGCGAACATCCAGAAGATGTCGGGGACGGCGGGGCCGCTGTAGGAGTTCGAGAGGTTGAGCCGGGCGTACGTGATGTCGGCTACGACGAACAGCCCGGCGCCGCAGACGAGCAGGCGCAAGGCGGCGGCCATTCCGCGACTCGGTCGGCGAAGAAGGAGCATGGCCACGCCGAACACCAGCACCAGGTCGCCGACGGGGTAGGCGACGTTCAGAACCTGGTTCAACCAGTGGGCCTCGTGATGGGCAACCGTGGGGCTGATCACGAGGTACCAGATCGCCATCGTTCCGCCGATGACGACGGTCCCAGCGTCCAGCCACACCTTGAAGCGATCGAGCAGGACGCGCGGTGCACCCGGCATCGACAGGATCCCGGCGATGAACAAGGGGTAGAAGCACAGATACCCGGCGTCGGCGGCCGAGGGGAACGGCTTGATGTGGCGGATGGCCTCGAACCAGAACCAGATCACGTCGCCGCACCACCACGAGGAGAAGGCGAGGCCGAAGAGCATCCACGCCCGGCGCGTGCGGCGGTCGAGGGCCGGTTGTGACGCGGCCCGCCACGCCATCACGGCGGCGGCGATGCCGATGGGAAGGAACGCAGCGTCGCCGATGAAGGTGCTGGTGCGATCGGCACCGCCGGCGACCAAAACCCACGCCGCGAACGCGGCCGCGTACAGGGCGGCCCCGACCGCCACCCAGCCATCAAGGCTCAGTGGCAACTCCCACCCGGCGCTCCCCCCAGCGTCTTTCGGAGCGGTGGACGAAACGTCCTGTACGGCGTCGATAGCCAGCTCCACGTCGGTAGTGTCGGCACGCCAGCATGCCAAATGGAGTCCGTTCGGGGGTGAACCATGGCAGTTGGAGACAGCAGAGCAGTTGGAGACAGCGGAGCAGCCGAAGTGACCAAGACGGAGGACGAGTGGCGCGAGCAGCTCTCGCCTGAGCAGTACGAGGTGCTGCGCCGGAAGGGCACCGAGGCGCCGTTCACCGGCAAGTACGTCTACAACAAGGACACCGGCATGTACCGGTGCGCGGGGTGCGGCGCCGACCTGTTCCGTTCGGACACAAAGTTCGAATCCGGGACCGGATGGCCGAGCTTCACCGAGCCGGCCATCGCCGAGGCCGTGGAGACCCACACCGACACGAGCCACGGCATGGTGCGCACCGAGGTGCTCTGCCGGCGCTGCGGCGGCCACCTGGGGCACGTGTTTCCCGACGGACCGGGGCCCAACGGCCTGCGTTACTGCATCAACAGCTGTTCGCTGGAATTCGATCCCAGTACCTGACGCCTCCACCACGCGCCGGCAACCCCCGTCTACGTGCGCCCGTTCGCGAGCGAAGGAGGCAGCGGTGCGGCGAATTGGCGTCATGGTCGGATCGGTAGTCATGGTGGCGGCGGCTGCAGTGGTGGTGTTCGGCGGCGGCGCGGGCGCCGCTTCACCGAGCGTCAAGATCGTCGGCAAGGACTCCTTCTCGGCGAACAGGTCCGTGACGTCGACGTTCCACTTCGTGCCGGGCACGATCAGCGTGCACTCGGGCAGCAGCGCCCAGTGGCAGAACACGACCCCTGACCCGCACACGGTGACGATCGTGAAGGCCGGGCAAGTGCCGTCGACCATCAGTGCCGTGTTCAACTGCAAGGTCTGCGCGTCCCAAGCGCCGTCGGCAAACGTCGCCGGACCAGGGCTCGACGCACCCGGCGACTCGCTTTTGGTGAAGCCCCGTGGTTCGGTGACCGCGGCGGTAACAGCCAAGCCGGGGACGACCCTGCACTACATCTGCATTTTCCACCCCTGGATGCAGGGTGTGATCAACGTCACCTGAGGAAGGTGACGGACGCTCGAGGAGCTACTCGACCTCGATGAAGATGCACTCGCCCGGGCACTCTTCGGCGGACTCGATGACCGCCTCTTCGAGGTTGCCAGGCACGTTGGCGAGACCCTCGACGCCACCGGGGTCGCTGAAGGTCTTGCCGCCTTCCTTGACGTAGGCCAGGCCGTCGTCGAGGAGGGTGAAGACGTCGGGACAGATCTCCTCACACAGGCCGTCACCTGTGCAGAGATCCTGGTCGATCCACACCTTCATGGCCATGCGGCTGCGTTCCCTCCTGGGCTCCAACAGTTGAACTGCTTGTCGGGCGAACCGGCAAGGTACCGATCACTTCCTCTGCCTGTCAATTTACCCGGGTCTGACGGTTAAAACTCGCCGCGCGGCGGAAAGAGGCGTACACCCGTAAGCGAATCCCAGTGGTGTACGTTGCCGAGAGACCTGGGAGGAGGTGGTCGTGGCCGGAGACTCTGAGTACGAACGCCGCTTGGCCGCCTACGAGTCCGAGGTTTCCGGACTCCTCGAGCAGGTCAAGACCCTCGAGGAGGAGGTCGTCCAGCTCAGGCGCAAGCTGCAGGACGCTCCCAAGCGCGTTCGCACCCTCGAAGAACGCCTGCTCGAGACCAAGGGCCAGCTCGCCCAGGCGGTCTCACAGAACGAGAAGCTCTCCTACACGCTGCGGGAGGCGCGCGAGCAGATCGGCGACCTGCGCGAGGAGGTCGAGAAGCTCACCCAGCCGCCGTCGGCCTACGGCACGTTCCTCGGGGCCAACGACGACGGCACCGTCGATGTGTTCTCCGGCGGCCGCAAGATGCGCGTTGCCCTGCACCCCGAGATCGAACTCGACGAGCTCGAGCGGGGCCAGGAGGTCGTGCTCAACGACTCGCTGAACGTCGTGCTGGCCCGGGGCGGTGAGATCGCCGGCGAGGTCGTCACGCTCAAGGAGCTGCTCGACGGGGATCGGGCGATGATCGTCGGCCGGGCCGACGAGGAGCGCGTCGTCGAGCTGTCGGCCGCGATCAAGGACGAGAAGCTTCGGGCGGGCGACACCCTGCTGATGGATTCGCGCACCGGCCTGCTCCTCGAGAAGCTTCCCCGTCCCGAGGTCGAGGAGCTCGTGCTCGAAGAGGTCCCCGACATCTCCTACGCCGACATCGGCGGTCTCGACAACCAGATCGAGCAGATCACCGACGCCGTCGAGCTGCCGTGGCTGCACCGCGATCTCTTCGTCGAGCACCAGCTGCCGGCGCCCAAGGGCGTGTTGCTCTACGGGCCGCCGGGTTGCGGCAAGACCCTGATCGCCAAGGCCGTCGCCAACTCGCTCGCCAAGAAGGTGAGCGAGGTCACCGGCGACAAGAACGCCCGCAGCTACTTCCTCAACATCAAGGGCCCCGAGCTCCTGAATAAGTACGTGGGCGAAACCGAGCGCCAGATCCGCCTGGTGTTCCAGCGGGCGCGTGAGAAGTCCGAAGAAGGCTGGCCCGTCATCGTGTTCTTCGACGAGATGGACTCGCTGTTCCGCACGCGCGGCAGCGGCATCTCGTCCGACATCGAGTCGACGATCGTTCCCCAGCTGCTGGCCGAGATCGACGGCGTGGAGACGCTCAAGAACGTCATCGTCGTCGGAGCGTCGAACCGCGAGGACCTCATCGATCCCGCCATCCTGCGCCCCGGCCGCCTCGACGTGAAGATCAAGATCGAGCGTCCCGATCAGCCCGCGGCGCGGCAGATCTTCAGCCGCTACCTGAAGGAAGACCTGCCCTTCGACGAGGAGGAGGTGCAGCGTCTGGGCGGCGGCGACCGGCGCAAGGCCATCGACGCCATGATCGACAAGACGGTCGCCGAGATGTACCGCGACGACGAGGAGAACCGCTTCCTCGAGGTCACCTACCAGAACGGCGACAAGGAGATCCTGTACTTCAAGGACTTCTCCTCGGGCGCCATGGTCGAGAACATCGTCCGCCGGGCCAAGAAGTTGGCGATTAAGCGGGCGATCGCGGGCGAGGGCAAGGGCATCCGCACCGAGGACCTCCTGGCTTCGATCAAGCAGGAGTACAAGGAGCACGAGGACCTGCCCAACACGACCAATCCCGACGACTGGGCCAAGATCTCCGGCAAGAAGGGCGAGCGCATCGTCTACGTCCGCACCCTGCTTTCCGAGGGCAAGGAAGCCACGGGTGGACGTGCCATCGAGCGCGTTGGCACCGGCCAATATTTGTAGGTCGTTTTGGTTCCCCTAGCCACGGCCGGGGGCTAGCGTCCGTCTCGCTATGGCGATTCGCAAAGTCTGCGGGATCGAGACGGAGTACGGCATCGTCCTGCGCGGCGTCGGGGAGTCCAACCCGGTCACCGCGTCGTCGCTGCTGATCAACGCCTACGTCTCCCAGCAGCAGCGCAAGGTCGAGTGGGACTTCGAAGACGAGTCGCCGGGGCGTGACGCGCGCGGGTTCGCGCGCGAGGGGGCGATGGCGCCCGAGGTCGAGACCCATCTGGTGAACGCGGTTCTCACGAACGGCGCGCGCTACTACGTCGACCACGCCCATCCCGAGTTCTCGACGCCCGAGTGCGCTGATGCGCGCGAGTGCGTGCTGTACGACAAGGCGGGGGAGCGGATCCTCGCCCGGTCGATGCAGGCGGCGCTGCAGGTGTTGCCGCAGGGCCAGGACATCGTCGTCTACAAGAACAACTCCGATCGCAAGGGCAACAGCTACGGCACCCATGAGAACTACCTCATGGACCGGGCGGTGCCGTTCGGCCGCATCGTGCAGCACGTCATGCCGCACTTCATCAGCCGTCAGATCTACACGGGGGCCGGCAAGGTCGGGTCCGAGGTTTTGACCGGCGACTCCCAAATCCCGTTCCAGCTCACGCAGCGGGCCGACTTCTTCGAGGAAGAGGTCGGGTTGGAGACAACGCTCAAGCGGCCGATCGTCAACACGCGCGACGAGCCTCACGCCGACGCCCAGAAGTACCGCCGGCTTCACGTGATCGTCGGCGACGCCAACATGGCCGAGGTCGCCACCTATCTCAAGGTCGGCGTCACCGCGTTGGTGCTCGCCATGATCGAGGACGACTACTTCGGCGAGGTCGAACTCACGTTGGCGGCCCCGGTGCAGTCGATGCGCAAGGTCTCCTACGACCTTTCGTTGTCGCTGCCCTTGGAGCTGGCCGACGGCCGGTCGATCACGGCGCTGGAGATGCAGTGGGAGCTGCTCGACCTGGCGAAGAAGTACGCCGAGGACCGGGGCCTGGAGGCCGTCGACGAGGAGGTCGGCCGCGACGTCCTCGACCGGTGGGAATCGACGCTCTCGGCGTTGGAGGTCGACCCTTCCTCTTTGAGCCGTCAGCTGGACTGGGTGGCCAAGTACCAGCTGATCGACGCGTACCGCGAGCGGCACGGGTTGGAGTGGGACGACCCCAAGCTGGCCGCCATGGACCTCCAGTACCACGATGTCCGACCGGCGAAGTCCCTGTTCGCACGGTTGGACACCGAGAAGGTGGTGGACAGCGACGCGATCGATGCCGCCATCACCGAGCCGCCGCCTGACACCCGTGCCTATTTCCGGGGCCGCTGCCTGCAGAAGTGGGCGGGCAGTATCGCCGCCGCTAACTGGGATTCGCTGGTCTTTGACCTGGGTAGCGATCCGCTTCGTCGAGTCCCGATGATGGAGCCGCTCAGAGGAACAGCGGCACATGTCGATACGTTGTTGAAGGGTTGCGCGACTCCAGCAGAGCTGCTCACAGCCCTGGAGTCGTAGAGGGTCCGAGGAAGGTAGTCATGCCAGAGCGAGAGCAGAAGAAGCGCCAACCAGCTCAGCGAGAACAAGAGACCGTCGAAGAGGCCGCCCCCGCCAAGTCCAAGCAGGGCGAAAAGATCAAAGCGGACCTGGACGAGTTGCTGGACGAAATCGACGAGGTCCTAGAAGAAAACGCGGAGGACTTTGTTAGGAACTATGTCCAGAAAGGTGGCGAATGAGTTGATTGTCCGTTTCGACGAACGGGCAGCCACCATTCCCATTCCTGTCACACCCCGAGCGTAAAATTCAGGCATCGCTTCCCCTCATTCACGCGGTGAAGGAGGCAATTGTGAAGCGGTGCAAGCACTGCGGAGAGCGCAAACCCTTTGCGGAGTTCTATGCGCACTCGGCGGCAAGGGACGGGCGGCGCCCAGAGTGCAAGGCGTGTACGAGCGCCCGGCGGAAGCGCTGGTACGCGGAGAACCGTCAGCGCGAAATCGACCGAGTTCGTCGCTGGGCACGGGAGAATCCCGAGCGTTACAAGGTCCGGCAAGACGAATATCGAGAATCGGGCCGCAAGCGCGTCGCAGACCGTAAGAGCCACTTGAAGCGAACTTTCGGCCTCAGCGAAGCCGACTACGAGCGGATCTTGGCCTCACAGGACGGCGGGTGTGCCATCTGCGGGCGACTGCCTGGGAGCAGGAATCTGCACGTTGATCACGACCACGCTACGGGCGCGGTACGCGGGCTTCTCTGCTTTGCCTGCAACGTCGCCATCGGGCATCTGCGGGACGATCCGATGCTT
>JAFAUA010000535.1 GCA_019243595.1 Acidimicrobiia bacterium | reverse complement strand
GAGGATCGAGGGCCCGACCCCACTCCTCGTCGACGCGCACGACCTCGGCGCCGCACCGGGATGCGACGTCGCACATGCGCTCACCGAACAGTCCGTTGACCCCGACCACGACGGTGTCGCCCGGGCCGACGACGTTGACAAACGACGCCTCCATGCCTGCGGACCCGGTGCCGCTGATCGGCAACGTCAGGGCGTTCGACGTGCGGAACACCGCCCGTAGGCGGTCGCACGTCTCGTCGAGGACGGCGAGGAAGTCGGGATCCAGGTGACCGACGACGGGCCGGGCGAGGGCCTGCATCACTTCGGGATAGGGGTTCGACGGGCCCGGCCCCATCAAGACGCGTTCGTGGATCGGCATGGGCTCGCAGCCTGTCACAGCGTCAGGTGCGCTGCCGTTCGGCGTAGGCCGCGAGCCGGCGGGCGAACCCGGTCACCAGGCGCTGGAAGTACCAGCGCATGAACGGCCCGGTGCCGGGGATGCTCGGCTCGAAGCGCCCCGACCAGCGGACACGCGTCCCCGATTCGATCGGCGTGAGCTCGACGTCGGCCCGGTAGCTCTTGACCGGTTGGCCGGACAGGATCCGGTAAGCGAAGCGCGTGGGTGGGTCGTACTCGACCGTCTCCTCGCGGCCGTACACCGGCTTGGCGCCCACCTTCCTGATCGAGCCGACCCCGCCCGGCGGCGGCGTGCCCTCCCGATCCCAGGACGACTCCCGCACGAACCAACCGGCCCAGTCTTTCCACCCTGGCGCGTGCGCGAGGACGGCGAACAGCGCGTCGGGTGCGGCGCTCGAGGTCGCCTCGGCCGAGAACGAGTACTCGCTCACGCCGGCCGCAGCAGCGAGAGCACGAGGCCGTCGAGGATGTCGGCCTCGCTCACCAGGCACTCGTCGAAATCGAAGAAGCGCATGACGGCGACCAGGATGGCGGTGCCTGCGACGATCACGTCAGCCCGAGCCTCCTCGAGACCGGGGTTGTGGAGGCGGTCGGCGCGCTTCTCGGTGGCGAGCGTCCGGAAGACGTCTTCGGCCGCCTCGTGGCTCAACACGAAGTGGTGGATCTTCTCGGTGTCGTATTCAGCCAGCCCCTGCTCGATGGCGGCGACGGTCGACACCGTCCCGGCCAGCCCGACGAATCGCCGCGCCCCCGCGGCCGCCGGCAGCTCGCGCACGACGTCCTCGAGGTAGTCCTTCGTCACCGAGATCACCTGGCTCAGCTCCTCGGCCGCCGGCGGGTCGCGGTGGATGAACTTCTCGGTGAGACGCACACAGCCGATGTCGACCGAGAGCACGGCCTCCGGTTCTGTCGTTCCGACTCCGAACTCGGTCGAGCCTCCGCCGATGTCGACGACGAGGAAGGGTCCGTCGCCCGCGTCGAGCTGCGACGTGGCGCCCAGGAACGACAGACGGGCCTCCTGCTCGCCGGTCAGGAGCTCGGGCCGCGCCCCGATGGTCTCCTCGGCTGCCGCGAAGAAGTCCTCGCGGTTGGCCGCGTCGCGGGCGGCCGACGTGGCTGTCATGCGCACGCGCTCGACGCCGTGCGTGTCCATGACCTGCCGGAACTCGCGCAGCACGTCGAGTGTGCGCTTGACCGCTTCGGGGGCGAGAGCTCCGGTCGCGTCGACGCCTTGGCCGAGCCGGGTGATGCGCATCAGCCGCTCGATGGTGCGGGTGCCGTCCTCACTCACGAGAAGTCGCGTCGAGTTCGTGCCGCAGTCGATCGCGGCGAGCATCTCACCCACGGAGCTGCGCTTCTATCCACCTGCCGACCGGGTCGTCGCCGCCGGCCAGGTACCAGGCGTAGTGAGCGTGCAGGCACTTGACGCCCCGGCGGGTGCCGCCGACGCCCCCCGTGGGCCGCGGACCTTCGTGGCCCGATGGGAGGGCGGCGTCACGCTCGGCCGCGTAGCGCTCGTGGGCGGCGGCGAGCTCGCCGGGGTCGACCGCTGCTTTCGCCTGGCGCACACCGCCCCGGGACTCCAGCCGGCTCACCTCGTCGCTGGCCTGAGCGCCGACCAGCCAGTACCGGGTCGGCATCGGCGTGCCGTCCTCGAGCAGCGGGTCGTTGCGAATAACGAGCGGCTCGCCAGAGTCGTCGCGGACGACAACGTCATAGCGGCCGCGCGGCTCGCGGCCGAGCAGCTTGGTGACAGTTGCTGCGTCGTCCATCGGTCCTTCAGTCAATCGCGCACGGCGTCGAAGAGCCGCACCGCCTCGAGAGGATCGCCCTCGTGGCGGAGATAGGCGAACGCCGGCCGGCCACTGCGGGCGATATCGGTCAGGCGCTCCGCCCAACGGGCGAGGGCTGCGGCGTCGTACTCGTCGCGGCGCAGCCGGACGTAGGCGACCGGTCCGACGGCGGGCACCGCCGGCTCCTCGCCGTCCTCATCGACCGCGACGAGGGTGGCGCCCGCCTTGTCGAGGCGGTCCAGCACGACAGGCGTGTTCCAAGCCGGGCCGAGCTCGAACGCGGCGGACGGCGACGGCGGCAACGGCGCCAGCAGGCGATCGAGGCGATCGAGGTCGACGTCCCGGTGCGGCAGCTGGAAGAGCACCGGACCGAGCTTGTCCCCGAGCGGTGCCAGCGACTCGAAGAAGTTCGAGATGCGCTCCTCGACGCCCTCCAGCTCGCGCTGGTGGGTGATGGCGACGTGGGCCTTGAAGGCGAAGCGGAACGACGCCGGCACGGCGTTCGCCCATCCCTCGACGGCGGGCGGCTGGGGACGGCGGCGGAAGGAGTTGTGGGCCTCGACTGTCGGCAGGCGCTCGGCGTAGGTGGCGAGCATGCGGAAGGCGGGCGTGGGCGCCGGATAGAGCGAACCCACCCACTGCTTGTACGACCACCCGCTGGTGCCCACCCGAACCTCGGCCACCGCCAATAATGACAACGTGGAAGAGGCAAAGCGCGCCCTGGTCATCGTCGACCTGCAGAACGACTTCTGCGAAGGCGGTTCGCTCGGCGTCGACGGCGGCGCCGAGGTGGGTCGACGGGTGAACGCTTACCTCGCCGAGCACGGCGACGAGTACGAGCTCGTCGTCGCCAGCCGCGACTACCACGTCGAGCCCGGCGGCCATTTCTCCGACCAGCCCGACTACCGAGACTCGTGGCCCACCCACTGCGTCGTCGACACGCCGGGCGCCGAGTTCCACCCGGATTTCGACGTCGATCGGGTCGACGACATCTTCAGCAAGGGCGCCTACTCGGCGGCCTACTCGGCGTTCGAGGCGGTCGATGACGAGGGCCGCACGCTCGAGCAGGTGCTGCGGGAGCGCAGCATCGACACCATCGACCTGGTCGGCCTGGCAACCGACTACTGCGTGCGCAGCACCACCCTCGACGCCGTGCGCGCCGGCTTCAACGCCCGCGTGCTCACCCACCTGGCCGCTGGTGTCAACGAAGACACCACGGCGGCCGCCCTCGACGAGATGTCCGCCGCCGGCGTCGAGCTCGTCGACTAACTGAGCTCAGGCCGTCGGGCCTCCGAGCCAGCCACGCTTGCGGAACCAGACCAGGAGGCCGGCGACCGCCGCGAAGTCCAAGGCGATGCCGAACACCCAGAAGGTCCATGTGCCGTTGAGGTAGTGGTCGGTGAGGATGGCGAAGTTCTGACCGAAGAATCCGGTGAAGAAGCTCAGCGGAAGGAACACGGTGGCGATGATCGTGAGCTGCTTCGTCACCACGTTGAGCCGGTTGGAGACCGTCGAGATGTGGGTGTCCATGGCGCCGGTCAGCAGGTCGCGGTAGGAGTCGATCATGTCGCTGACGCGGATGAGGTGGTCGTAGAGATCACGGAAGTACCGCTCGTCGTCGGCCGTCATGCCCGGAAGCGTGCTGACGCCCGACAACAGGGTGGCGAACATGTCCCGTTCGGGCGCGAGTGTGCGCTTCATGTCGAAGAGCTCACCGAGCTGCTCCTCGGTCGGCAGTTTGAGGATCTCGTCCTCGACCTCGTCGATGCGTCGTCGAAGACGCTGAGCACCGGGAAGAAGCTGTCGACCAAGGTGTCGACGACGACGTACAGCACCGACACGCTCAGCGGCGTGAGCTCTGACGCGTTGTGCCGGGTGAGGCGGGCCCGCGCCTCAGCCAGACGCCCCTGGGCACCCTGGTGGACGGTGACGATCCGCTTGTCCGAGTAGAAGAGGTGAAGCTCGAGCGTCGACGACGGGTCATCGGCCTTGGCCCCGTGCACGACGAAGTAGGTGAAGTTTTCAAAGTCGTCGATCTTGGGGCGCTGGCGGAAGTGCTCGGCGTCCTCGACGGCGAGTGGGTGGAAGCCGAAGTCGTCGCGGAGGAGCTGGCTCGCTTCGTCATCGACCCCTTCGAGGTCGAGCCAGAGGAAGTCGCCGGCTGCGATCGGCTGCCGGACGAGGTCGACCGTGGCGTCGACAGTCTTGCCGTCCGCCTGTATGAGCGTGCCTTCCATGACCCGATTGTCAGGCCCAGGGCCGCCCGACCCGCCGATGGGGAGGCCCGTTCAGGTCGTACACTTGGCGGCGATGGTCCTCGCTGAGATCCTCGGGCCCGACCTCCTGATCATCCTGGTCATCGTCGGCCTGCTCTTCGGCAGCAGCCAGCTACCGAAGCTCGCCCGTTCCCTGGGCTCGGCCAAAGCCGAGTTCGAAAAAGGCATCCGCGAAGGCGAGGAGCCCCGCAAGGACCAGCCGCCGACCTCCTGAAGTCAGGTCGTCGTCGAATGCAGGCAGCCGGGTAAGACCTCGCGGGTCACCTGCTGGACCTGGCGGATGCGGGGGTCGTTCTGGTCGGTGACGTTGTCGAGCGCGAGAAGCTGGGCGGCGCCCAGCCTGGCGATGAGTGCGTCGGCGGTGCAGGTGGCGACCGCGTAGCGGAGCTTCGCCTGCTGCTGTAGGTCGGCGATCAATTGGCTACGCAGACCGAGGGACTTGAACGCCGAGGGCTGCGGGACGGCGTGCTTGTAGTCGGGTCCCGGATCGCACGATCGCAGGTCGACGACCGTAGGGGTGACTCGGGCCACCGACGCGGCCGGCATGGTCGCCGCCCACGCCTTCGCCGCGTTCTCGAACGTGTCGGCGCTGGCCGAGTCCTTGAGCGCGGTGTCGCCCGCGAAGCACACCTTGCCGTTCTCCCGATAGGTGAGGCCCTGGTCGCCCGTCCACTGCTTGAGCGCCGCCCAGGCGGGGTCGAACGGAAGCCGGGAACCGAGCACCTCGAGCATCGAGACCTGCCCCACGTCGTGGGCCTTGTCGACAAGCTTCTGGCCGGGGTTCAACGCCGGCGCGGACACCTTGGTGACGGTCACGCCGGCCACGTACGACTGGGGGTCCACGATCTGGGCCTCGCTCTGCGGCGGCTTCTTGAACGCCGCATTGATGGCGTCGTTACCGCCGTGCTCGTCGAGATACGCGACGAAGGCAGGGCCGAACACGTACGGGAACGCCAGATCGTCGACCAGCGCTTCGGGTACGTCGGGAACGTCGGCGTCCTTGGCCTGCTTCGCCCTGGTCGCCTCGAACGCCTTCGCGTCCGCCGACGGGAGGCTGTCGACGTAGCTGTCCTCGACCCGCACAGCGTCGGCCTCCACCAGCGCCCGGAAGCCCGTGTCTTCGCCCGAGCCGGTGTCGTTGGCCAGGCGGTCGAGGCCGAAGTACTGGTCCTGCAGCGCGTGGGTGAGCTCGTGCGCCAGCACGACGCGGACGTCGACGGTGAGATTCGATCCCCGAACCAGCACGCCT
>JAFAUA010000457.1 GCA_019243595.1 Acidimicrobiia bacterium | reverse complement strand
AAGAAGCACACGTGGGCCGTGATCGCGGATACCGCGGGCAACGGATAGGTGTAGCTCCACGCCGCGTCTTCGACCTCACCGGCTGACCAGTAACGGGCCTGGCCCTTGTACGGGCAGGCGGTGACGGTGTCGGTCTCTCGCAGAAGGTCGAGACGCACGTCCTGCTTGGGGATGTAGTAGCGGACGGGAAGTCCGGTCTCGAAGACGAGCACCGGGCGGTCGGTCTCGGCGACCGTCTCCCCACCGACGACCACGCGCACGTTGCGCCGGCTGCGGCACGCGTCGACGCGGTGGTGGGGATCACGCGGATGGACGAACACCTCCTCGTCCTCCTCGAACCACTGGTCGATCTTGTCCCAGTAGAACGCCACGTGGCCCTTGATGTCGACGCGCTCGGGCAGCGGGTCCTCGTAGCCCCACACCGCGTTCTCGACCCTCCGCCCGTCCACCTCGATCGACCAGTACGAGGCCTCGCCCTTGTACGGGCAGCGTGTGTGCTTGTCGGTGGGCGTCAGCAGGTCCATGCGGACGTCGTCCATCGGGAAGTAGTAGACGCCAACGTGGCCCCGCTCGCGGAGAAGCAGCACGCGCTTGCTGTGGGCGACGGCAACGCCGTTGACGACGGCGCGGACGTGTCGGGGTGAGGGTTCGGTCGCGACCCAGTGCTCGTCGGTCATGCCCGCAGTCTTTCCCGACTGCGGCGGCTATGCAGCGTCGAGGTGGTCGTTGGGCGTAGGGCCGTGGACGAGCCAGGTCGTGCCCGCGGGCCACCAGATCATGAGGGCCTCGGTGGTGAGCTCGTCGTCGGCCATGAGCCAGACAGGCACCCCGTCACAGGGCTGGAGTGTGGGGAGGTAGAACATCGCGCCCTTCTCATCCAGTTTCGGCAGGAGCGCCGGATTTCTGAAGGGCAGAAGCGCTAGGCGGTGCGGCTGTTCGCCACCACGTCCCACGGGTCGAAGCGGCGGTGGTGGTGCCAGCGCCGGCGCTCGTCGCCCCGTCGCAGCACCTCGTCGAGGAGGGAGAGCGCGGTGCGGCCGGCCTCGTCGTCGGGCTGGGTCATGACCAGGCCCATGGCCCGGACCCGGGCCGCTTCGACGGCGCTGCGGTCGTGGCGGGCGAGCGCGGTCAGCTCGGCTACTGCTTCGGCATGTTCGGCCCCGCCCAGGGCAACGTCCAGTGCGTGCTCGAAGACGAGCCGCATGGTGGCCGTTTCGACAATCCCAGCCAAAGATCCCACTCCTCCGCTTCGCTCCTGCCGTTATCGGCACGGGCAGTGGAGAACTTGAGGACAAATTGGGGATTCCTCAAATGCCGGGTAGACACACGGAATGGCGGGTGGCGAGGCGGCGTTGGGCCAGCACATGGAGACCGTGACGGGCAACGGGCAGGGCGCGCCCGCCGAGCTGGATCCGCGGCGCTGGGGCACGTTGTCGATCCTCTGCCTGAGCCTGCTGATGGTCGTGGTCGGCAACACGGCCCTCAACGTGGCCATCCCCACGCTGGTCCGCGACATCAAGGCCACCGACACCCAGCTGCAGTGGATCGTCGACGCCTACAGCCTGGTCTTCGCCGGCCTCCTGCTCACTGCCGGCGCCCTCGGTGACCGCTTCGGGCGCAAGGGCGCCCTCACCATCGGCCTGTGCATCTTCGGCACCGGGAGTTTCCTCGCCGGCATCAGCGACACCCCGAATCAGCTGATCGTCTGCCGGGCGATCATGGGCATGGGTGGCGCCTTCGTGATGCCCGCCACGCTGTCGATCCTCACCAACGTCTTCCCCGTGCACGAGCGGGCCCGGGCCATCGCCATCTGGGCGGGCGTCGCCGGTGCTGGCGGCGCTATCGGCCCGATCACCAGCGGGTTCCTGCTGGCCCACTTCCACTGGGGCTCGGTGTTCTTCATCAACCTGCCGCTCATCGCCATTGCCCTCGTCGGCGGCAAGCTGCTCGTGCCGACGTCGCGCGACCCCAACCGCCTTCCGCTCGATCCGGTCGGATCGCTGCTCACGATCGTCGGGCTGGCGTCGCTCCTCTACGGGATCATCGAGGCGCCGATCAAGGGCTGGTCCGACGCCCACACCATCGCGTCGTTCGCCCTTGCCGTCGTGGTGCTGGGCGAGTTCGCCATCTGGGAGTGGCGCAACCCCCATCCCATGCTCGACCTGAACTTCTTCAAGCGGAAGCGGTTCACCGGCGGCGCCACGGCGATCACGCTCGTGTTCTTCGGCATGTTCGGCATGTTCTTCCTCATCACCCAGTACCTCCAGTTCGTGAAGGGCTGGACACCACTCGGCGCGGGCGTCCGCCTCCTGCCGTTCGCCGTCGTGATGATGTTCACGGCACCCACGAGCGCGCGCATCGCCGAGCGCGTCGGCACGAAGCGAACCGTCGCCCTGGGGTTGGCCATCGCCGCCGTCGGCCTCTTCGTCGCCTCCCGCCTTCAGGTCAACTCTGCGTACGGGCTGCTTGTGGTCGCCTTCGCGGTGATGGCCCTGGGCATGGCGATGACGATGCCGTCGTCAACGGCATCGATCCTGTCGTCGCTCCCGATGGGAAAGCAGGGCGTCGGCTCTGCAGTCAACGACACGACGCGCGAGCTCGGCGGTGCGTTGGGCGTCGCCGTGCTGGGCAGCATCTTCGCCACCCGCTACACCTCGGCGCTTGGTTCGCTGTCCCACCTTCCCAAGGCCGCCCAGGAGGCGGCGCGGTCCTCGGTCGGCGGCGCCATCGAGGTCGGCCATCGCATCGGCGGTGCCGCGGGTACCGAGTTCGTCAACACGGCCAAGCACGCGTTCGTGCACGGCCAGAGCATGGCGTTCCTGCTCGCGGCGGGGGTCGCCCTCGCCGCCTCATTCCTCATCTGGCGCATCATGCCGATGCACCTCTCCTACGACTACGAGGCGATCCAGGAAGCGCTCGACGGCGACGAGGAGCTGGCCGAAGAGCTCCGCGAGCTAGGCGCGTTTGAGGGCGCGGAGGGGGCGGACGAGGCCGTCGACAACGGACATGATGGCCGCGGCCGGGGCGAGCGCCGTGGCGTGGGGGCTGGCTCCGTCGATCGTTGACAGCGACGCGATCTGGACCGGCTCGGCCAGACCGCGCACGCGCAGCGGGGGACGCCCCTCGGCCTCGACCCACTCGGGAAGCACCAGGCCCTCGGTCGCAGCGAGGATGGCGCCGGCGCCCGCACGGTCGCACAGGCGAGCGGCGGTGTTGACTGCCTTGCCGACATAGTCGTCGCCCTCGAGGATGATCACCGGGCCGGTTGCGACGCCGGCGCGCATCGGGAGTTCACCGACGTCGGTCATCTGATTGCAGATGGCCACGACGGCGGCCACGATCGGCTCGACTTCGACGCCGACGAGCATCACGCCGTCGCCCAACCACTTGTCGACGCGGACGCCGAATAGAGGCGCGGCGGCGCGCACGCTGGCGCGCAGCTTGACCAGCTCGCCTACGGCCGCGTCGTCGCCATAGCTGTCGCAGAAGTCAGTGAAACCGCAGAGATCGATGAAAGCGAAAGTGCGCGTGACCCGCGTCGTTGCTGAGCGGGCCTCGGCGGAGGGAAGGGACATCGAGCGACCTCCCTTTCTGAGTCAGACCGGTCTACCCAAGAGATGGCGCGGGGACCCAGTTCTGTGCCGCCTTTGTGACGACGTTCACCAAATGTTCAAAACCTCTCCAAATCTGATTTTCGCGGGCTCCAGACGGGCACGGACCCGGACAATCCTCGAGACTTGAAGAGGTCTTGGTGTCAGCCGATCTCGGTGATCGATGCGATCTGGCGGGCGGATGACAGCGCGTCTGGCAGCGGGCGCGTGTGCAGCAATCCGAGGCGGTTGGTCGTCCGCGTGAGGGCGACGTAGAGATCGTTGGCTCCGCGCGGCGACGCGTCGACGATCGCCG
>JAFAUA010000353.1 GCA_019243595.1 Acidimicrobiia bacterium | reverse complement strand
GCCGCTGGGGCGCGCCCCGCAGAGCGGGGGTCTTGCTCTTGGTCGTCTTCGACTGCCGGCCCTTGCGGACCAGCTGCTGGATCGTGGGCATCGCTGACTCGACTCTATCCGGCAGTCTCTTCGGGCCCCGCAAAGAAGCTGGCCTCGTCTTCGCTGATGCTCTGGGCCGCCTCGGCGTCGCCGTCGCCCGTGCCGATGTTGGCCAGCCATGCGGCCAGGTCCTGATCGGTGTCGGACGAGTAGTACGACAGCGGCTCGTAGTCCGGCGCCTCGAGATCGAGGTCGCGGTAGCGGGTCATGCCCGTGCCCGCCGGGATCAGCTTGCCGATGATGATGTTCTCCTTGAGGCCGAGGAGCTGGTCGCTCTTGCCCTCGATGGCGGCCTCGGTGAGAACACGGGTGGTCTCCTGGAACGACGCCGCCGACAGCCACGAATCGGTGGCCAGCGACGCCTTGGTGATGCCCATGAGCTCGGGACGACCCTCGGCCGGCGTCTTGTTCTCCTGCACCAGCTCGCGGTTGATGTCCGCGTACTGGCGGGAGTCGACGCGCTCGCCGGGCAGGAAGCCCGAGTCGCCGGGCTCGGCGACCGAAACCCGACGCAGCATCTGCCGAACGATCAGCTCGATGTGCTTGTCGTGGATCGACACGCCCTGGTCGCGATACACCTTCTGCACCTCGTCGACCAGGTACTGCTGCGTCTCCCGGATGCCCTTGATCTCCAAGAGCTCCTTGGGGTCCTTCGGGCCCTCGACCAGCGCGTCGCCGGCGGTGACCTCCTGGCCCTCGGTGACGAGCATGCGGCTCAGGTCACGCGTCGAGACCGCGTAGCTCTCCTCCGAACCGTCGTCACCGACGATCGTGACCGAGCGACCCTTGGTCTCGTCGTCGGTGATGCGGATGACGCCGGACGTGCGGGCCAGGATCGCCTTGCCCTTCGGGGTGCGGGCCTCGAAGAGCTCGACGACGCGCGGCAGACCGTGGGTGATGTCCTCACCGGCGATGCCGCCGGTGTGGAAGGTCCGCATGGTGAGCTGCGTGCCCGGCTCGCCGATGGACTGGGCGGCGATGACGCCGACAGCCTCGCCGAGCTCGATGAAGCGGCCCGTGGCCAGCGAGCGGCCGTAACACATGGCGCACACGCCATGGGTCGCCTCGCATGTCAGCACTGAGCGGACGCGCACCCGGTCGACCGACTCGTCGTCGCGCAGCTGGTCCATCTCAGCGTCGCCGATCATGGTGCCGGCCTTGAAGCCGCCTGCGTCCTCGACGAGCACCCGGCCGAAAAGGCGGGTGTCGAGGTTGTAGCGATGGCCGGGCTCGTCGGGCTGGATGTTCTCGAGCCAGAGCCCGCGGGTGCTGCCGCAGTCGTCTTCGCGGATGATCAGCTCTTGGGCGACGTCGACCAGACGGCGCGTGAGGTAGCCGGAGTCCGCGGTACGGAGGGCGGTGTCGGCGAGACCCTTGCGGGCGCCGTGGGTCGAGATGAAGTACTCGAGGACCGACAGGCCCTCGCGGAAGTTCGACTTGATCGGGCGGGGGATGATCTCACCGCGCGGGTTCGCCACCAGACCGCGCATACCGGCGATCTGACGGACCTGCATGATGTTCCCTCGGGCGCCCGAACCCACCATCATGTCGATCGGGTTGAAGGCGATCGACCCGAGCGTCTTCTCCATCGCCCGCCGCACGTCGTCGGTGGCGTTGGTCCAGATCTCGACTTCCTTCTGGCGCCGCTCGTCGTCGGTGATGATGCCCCGCTTGAACTGGTTCTCGATCTTCTCCGCTTCCTTCTCGTAGCGGTCGAGGATGGTCCCCTTGTCGGGCGGCGTCTTGACGTCGTCCATGGAGATCGTCAGGCCGGACTGACTGGCGAAGCGGAAGCCGAGGTCCTTCAGGCGGTCGAGGCTCTCGGCCACGATGGCCTTCGGGTAGTTGTCGACCAACTTCTCGACGATCTCACCGACGTCGCGCTTCTTGACGGCGCTGTCGACGTAGCCGAACTGGGCGCAGTAGTCGGCCGGCAGGGCGTTCTCGAAGAACAGCCGGCCAGCGGTGGTCGACCGGTACTCCGGCTTGCCCTCCTCGTCGGCCTGCCCGGTGCGAATCTCGATCGGCGCGTGCAGCGGCAAGGCCCCCGCCTCGTACGCCTTCTCGACCTCGTACAGACGGGCGTAGCGGCGGGCCTGGCCGTCGGCCCGCTCCTCGCCGCCGGAGGTCTCCTCGGTGAGGTAGTAGCAGCCGATGACCATGTCCTGGCTGGGCACGGTCAGCGGGCGGCCGTGGGCCGGCGACAGCATGTTGTGGGCCGACAGCATCAGGACCCGGGCCTCGCCCTGGGCCTCGGCCGACAGCGGCAGGTGGACGGCCATCTGGTCGCCGTCGAAGTCGGCGTTGAACGCCGCGCAGACCAGCGGGTGGATCTGGATGGCCTTGCCCTCGACCAGCAGCGGCTCGAAGGCCTGGATGCCGAGACGGTGCAGCGTTGGCGCCCGGTTCAGGAAGACCGGGTGCTCCTTGATGACCTCCTCGAGCACGTCCCACACCTGCGGGCGCCGGCGCTCGACCATGCGCTTGGCCGACTTGATGTTCTGGGCCAGCTCGGTGTCGACCAGCCGCTTCATGACGAAGGGCTTGAACAG
>JAFAUA010000186.1 GCA_019243595.1 Acidimicrobiia bacterium | reverse complement strand
CGACGTCGTGCTCATCGACTCGCCACCCGTGTTGCCCGTCACCGACGCAGCAGTGCTCTCAGGAAAGGTCGACGTCACCCTCTTGGTCACCCGCGCCGGCGTGACGACGGGACGCCAGCTCAACCGGGCCGTCGAGGTCCTCCAGCAGGTCGACGCGCCGCTGGTGGGCACGGTGCTGAACGGAGTGTCCGCGGACGAGGCGTACGGGTACGACTACACCTACCGCTACTACCAGCACGAGGAGAAGGAGAAGGGGCCTCGGCGCCCGGCGGCGGCCGATCGACTGTAGGCAGTGCGCGGGCGGGCGTACCTCTGGGTTGCTCTCGGGTTCGTGCTGTTCGCCCTCGCGGCGGTCGGCGCGGTCACCGGTTGGCATGACCTGAAACGAGCGCGCGAGGAGTTGCTCGCGGCGCGCAGTGCGCTGGGAAACGCCGCACAAGATCCGCAATCGCTGCGCACGCAAACCGACCGCGGCCAGACGCGCGCCCAGCTCGACGGAGCCGTGACGCACATCACCGCCGCCCGTCGGATCGTGCACCACTCACCGGCGCTCTTCGTCAGCCGGTTCGTGCCGTTGCTCGCCCAACAGCGCCACGGTGTCGACCAGCTGATCGACGATTCACAGACCGGCGCGACGACGGCCACGGTCCTCCTTGACGAGGTCAACAAGCTCCAGAGCCAGACCCGACTGCAAAACGGCACGTTGCCGTACGCGGGGATGAGCGAGTTCGAGGGCGTCATGCGGCGTGCAGGCGAGAAGGTGCGCGGGCTTGACCGCTCCTCAACGTGGCTGTTGGGGTCCCTTCGCGACGCCCGACAGAGCTTCGACGGAATCGCTCGTGACAGCGCCACGCGGCTACTGAACGGCGCCGACGCCCTGGCTACGGCGCGAACGTTCCTCGGCGCGACCGGCGATCGTCACTACCTCGTGGCCCTCGAGAACAACGCCGAGATGCGCGACCAGGGCATGGTGTTGTCGTACGCGACCGTCAGCCTGGCTGGCGCCAAGATCCAGGTGGGAGACACCGGCTCGATCAACGCCTTGAGCCTCAAACAGCCGGCGCCCATCCAAGTTCCGGCTGGGACGTCGATCGTGTTCGGCTCGACGAACCCAAACCTGGCATGGCAGTCCGTGAACGCCACCGCCGACTTTTCCTGGAGCGGGCGGGCGATGGCCGAGATGTATCGCGCTTCCACTGGTCAACCGGTCGACGGGGTCATCGCCATCGACGTACCCGGGCTCGCTCCCCTGCTGCGGGCCGTCGGTCCCGTCCAAGTCCCGGGCATCGCCCAACAAGTGACCGCCGACAACGTGACCACGCTGATCCTCCACGATCTCTACGACCAGTTTCCTGTCGAGGCAGAAACGACCCGACAGCAACGCCTGGCTGACGTGGCCCGGGCCGTGATCGATCACCTCCATCAGGGGAGCCTCGACCTGGTCAGCCTGGGCCGCGACCTCGGACCGGAAGTGGGACAAGGGCATCTCCGCCTGTGGAGTGCGCGGGTGGACGAACAGCGATCGTTCGAGCGTCTCGGTGTGAGTGGGGGGCCGGCCTTGGTGAATCCGGCTCGGACCTTCCATCTGGCGGTCGAGAACCGCACCGGCACCAAGCTCGACTACTACGTCCGTCCGATCGTCCGTCAAGACGTGCATCTCGATGCCAACGGGACGGCGGTCGTGCGCACGACCGTCACGATTGCCAACGGCGCGCCGGTAGGTGCGAAGCCCTCCTACCAACTCGGGCCGGACGAGTTCCACACAACCAGCCATCCCGGCGATTACATCGCCTGGGTGCTGTTGTGGGGGCCCAATGGATCCCGGCAGCTGGGCAGCGTGAAGGAGTCGGGCCTCGAGCTGAGCCAGTACGTCATACCCGTTGCCGCCGGCCACCAGGGCGAGGTCACGTTCGAGACCACGATTCCGAACGCCGTGCGTGACGGGCGCCTCGACCTGCGCCTCGTGCCGCAACCACGGTTGGCGCCAGCCGACGTCACTGCACGCCTCGACGCACCTGGTTGGAGCGTCGCGGGGCCGACGACCATCCATGTCACATGGGACAGCGTGAAAACCCTTTCCTGGAAGGTGGTGCATTGACGTTCCCCCAGCCTGGTGGTTGACTGGCCGCCGTCCGCGTGCGAGCGTTTTCTCTGGAGGACCGCGGGTCCCAATATGGCGGGGAGCAGTACATGAAGCGTTTCATCGTGGCGGCAGCAGTGGCCCTGATGGGTCTTGCTCTCTGGCCTGCCACGGCGGCGGTCGCCCAGACGAGTGGCTACCCGCCGCCGCCCAACTGCACCAACAATCCGACGGCGCAGAACCTGGGCACGATCGCAGTCGGTGACACCCTCGACGCCACGCTGACCCCGGTCTGCATCTTCATCAGCGGCTCGACCGTGAACATGACGGTGAACGGCGCCAACGGTGGGACCAAGACCGCCAATTCGAATGGCGGCGTGCACATCAGTCTCTTTGCCGCGTCCTCGACGTCAGGCTCACTGAACGACCCCGTCACCGTGCCGATTCAGTGCGGTACCAACACCATCACCGCGTCGGGCAACTCGGCCACGGGGCCGACGAGCACGACGGGCATCTTCACGCTGACCTGCCCGGCCGCCGCCGCGACGACGGCGTCGCCCTCGAAGGTTGCGTTCACTGGCGCCAACATCTTGCGCTGGAGCTTGGGTGCGCTGGCCCTCATCGGCATCGGCACGCTGTTCGTGTTGGGAAGCCGGCGTCGACGCGAGGCCCACTAGTTCCGCGGGGCGCTTCGGCGTGGCCAAGACGTATCTGATCACCGGCGGCTCGGGCTTCATCGGCTCGCACCTGGCCGAGGCGCTGCTGGCGCGCGGCGACAGCGTCATCGCGTTGGACAATCTCTCCACGGGCAGGCTGCAGAACCTCGACGCCATCGGCGGCGCGAGCAACTTCAGGTTCGTGCAGGGTTCGGTGCTCGACGAGCTGATCGTCGACGAGCTGGTGCACGAGAGCGACGTCGTGGTCCACCTCGCCGCAG
>JAFAUA010000145.1 GCA_019243595.1 Acidimicrobiia bacterium | reverse complement strand
GAGTACGGCGAACGCCTGGCCCAGGCCACCCGCAACGTCACCAAGGCCATCCACGGCGAAGAGCCCGAGCGGGCGTAGTCGGATGAGCGTCGAGCAATTCCGCGTCGACGACAAGGTCGCCGTCGTCACCGGCGCCGCGAGTGGGATCGGGCGGGCGACGGCGATCGTGCTGTCCGATGCCGGGGCGCGGCTCGTCCTCGCCGACCGCGACAAGGACAACCTCGAGCAGACGCTGAAGATGGTCGACGAGGCGATCGCCGTTCCGACCGACGTCAGTAAGCAGGCCAGCGTCGGAAAGCTGATCGATGAGGCCGTGAGTCACTACGGCCGCGTCGACGTGATGGCCAACGTCGCCGGAATCATGGACGCCGGCGGGCCGATCACGTCGATCGACGAGGCGGCGCTCGACCGAATCCTGGCCGTCAACCTCAAGGGTGTGTTCTTCGGCGTGCAGGCCGCGTTGCGCGTCATGGGCGAGCAACGCTCGGGCAGCATCATCAACGTTGCGTCGGCCGCCATCGACGCCGCCCCCGCTGGCCTGGCCGGCTACTCGATGGCCAAGGCCGGTGTCGCAATCCTCACACGAGTCGCGGCCAAGGAAGCGGGCCCGGTGGGCGTACGGGTGAACTGCATCGCGCCCGGCTTCATCGTGACGCCCATGACACAGCGCGGGGAGGCCGAGCGAATGGAGGCGGTGAACGCCAACATGCGACGACGCTCAGTGCTCGACCTGGTCGGCGACCCCACCGACATCGCCAACGCCATCCTCTACCTCGCCTGCGACGCCAGTCGGTTCATGACCGGCCAGACGCTGCGCCCCAACGGCGGCACAACAATGCCCGCCTAAAGGCAACTGCGGCAACCAGGGGGCGACGCTCCACGCTCGGACGTCGGACGTGCCCTCGCACCGACATGGGTGCCCTTGACCCCCAAAACTTCTCCGATGTTGGATCGGCGTTCCGTTTCTTCCCATTTTCCCGGCCGATTTTCAAGATCGGAGAGGTAATGGGACGAATCGCCCCGCCGTGCGGCACTCCCCCTTCAGAGCCGCAGTTCGCAGTGAGCGGTTGCGGTTAGGCGGCGAAGTAGCCGGGGTCGAGGCAGGCGGTGATCTCCGAGGGCGGGAGGGGCTGCGCCCACAGGAAGCCCTGGGCCTCCTGACAGCCGAGGCGGCGGAGATGGGCGACCTGTTCGGGTGACTCGACGCCCTCGGCGACCGTCCGCAGGTGCAGCGTGTGACCGAGGCGGATGATGGCCGAGGCCAGGGCGGACTCCTCGGGCCCGAGGGCGACGCCGTCGACGAAGGCCTTGTCGACCTTCAGCACGTCGAGCGGGAAGCGCTGGAGGTAGGCGAGCGACGAGTAGCCGGTGCCGAAGTCGTCGATGGCGAGGCGCACGCCGAGGAACTTCAGGTCGAGCAACCGGGCCAGGCTGACGTCGCGGTCGTGCATCAGCACACTCTCGGTGATCTCGAGCGTGACCGACGACGGGTCGAGGTCGAGCTCGTCGATGGCGGTGGCGACGGCGAACGGAAGGCCGGGGTCCTGCAGCTGGCGGGCCGACAGGTTCACGGTGACGTGCAGGTCCGCCCTCGCCGGATGTTGGCTGTGCCACTCGGCCGCCTGCTCCATGGCCTGGCGCAGCACCCACGATCCCAGCGGCACGATCAGCCCGTTGTCCTCGGCGATGGGGACGAACTCGGCGGGCGAGATCAGGCCGTGGTCGGGATGCTCCCAGCGCACGAGCGCCTCGACGCCGGTCATCGTCCCGGTGTCGAGGGAGACGATCGGCTGGTACAGGATGCGGAACTCGTTGCGCTCGAGGGCGCGGGGCATGGCGTGCTCGGTGTCGAGACGCCGCAGGACCTGGGCGCGCATGTCCTCGTCGAACACCTCGTAACGCGAGCGGCCGCGCTCCTTGGCCCAGTACATGGCGGCGTCGGCGTCACGCATCAGGCTTTCGGGCGTGGCCGCCGGCGGTCGACCCAGGGCGATGCCGAGACTGGCCGTGGCGAACATCTCCCGCTCGCCGAGGACAAACGGCGCCGCGAACGCACCGGAGAGCCGCCGGGCCAGATGGCGGGCCTGGTCGATGTCGAAGACCTCTTCGCACACGACGACGAACTCGTCGCCACCCAGTCGGGACATCGTGTCGCCGGGCCGCAACAGCGACTGCAGACGCTCGACAATCAGCACCAGCAATGCGTCGCCCGCGCCGTGGCCGAGGCTGTCGTTGACGACCTTGAAGCGGTCGACGTCGAAGAACAGCACGGCAACCGATGAGTCGCGGCGTTCGCAGCGCGCGAGGGCCTGGCCGATGCGGTCGAGCACCAGCGCCCGGTTCGGGAGTCCGGTGAGCGGGTCGTGCAGGGCCTGGCGGGCGAGTCGCTCGTGGGTCCGCCGGCGCTCGGTGATGTCGCGCACGATGGCGCTGAAGAAGCGGCGGCCGTCAGTCGTCCACGTCGACAGCGACAGCTCGACGGGGAACACGCTGCCGTCGGCGCGCACCGCCTCGAGGTCGACGTGCCGGCCCATGAGCCGGGCCGCTCCCGACGCCAGGAAACGGTCGAGCCCGCGCTCGTGCGCCTCACGCTGGCCCTCGGGGATCAGGATGGTCAGCGGGCGGCCGATGACGTTGCCGGCCGGATAGCCAAACAGCCGCTCGGCCGCCGCGTTCCACGACACGATGCGTCCCTGGGCATCCGCAGAAACGATGGCGTCGGCCGCCGACTCCACGAGGGCGCGGTAGCCGTCGTCCGACCTGCGAAGGACCGCATCCTCTCCACGGTTGACGGTGTCGTTGTCCATTGTCGTGTCGCGGTGGACGCCCCGGCGTCCCCCGGTACCAGGACGTCGGCGTCCGACTCCGCCCCCTTTAGGCCACAAAGTGCGCGTAGAGCGCCCGTAGAAGGCGATGGCTCGGGAGGGCTAGTCACGTACAGTGGCGAACTTCTGGTTATGGCCCGGCGGCTTGTTCTCTTCGCTCTTCTCTTGGTAGCTCTCGCCGGCTGCGGTCAGGCCGCGCCCGATCTGCCGCTGTACCGGGCTATCGCCGAGGCGCCCGCCCCGACGACGACCACGACGGCGCCCGCGCAGGTGGCGGCGGACAGCTACTCGCACCCGGACGCGTGGACCGTCGCCGACCCGAATGTCCAGCTCGACGGTCCGCCGTATCACATCGCTGCGGTGACGGTGCCCCGGATCGGCATCTATGACTCGCCCACCGCCGCTGCGCCTCGCATGGTGATGAGCAACAAGACCGAGCACGGCCTCGACCGGGTGTTCCTCATCGCCGGACAGGACAATGGGCGCTTGAAGGTGTTGCTGCCCATCCGTCCGAACGAGTCCGTCGGCTGGGTGCAGCCCTCGGACGTCAACATCCAAGAGCTCAACTACTGGATCAAGGTCTCCACCTCAGGCCACTCGATCACCGTCGGCAACGCCACCCAGCTGCTCATGCAGGCCCCGGCGGCCGTCGGCACGGGGGGCACGCCCACACCGCTGGGCGTCTTCTACCTGACCGAGGTCGTCCGCCCTGTCTGGCAGCCCTACCTCGGTCCGTACGCCTTCGCCACGTCCGCGCACTCGAACGTTCTGACCTCGTTCATGGGTGGCGACGGGATGGTCGGACTGCACGGCACCGACGCTCCGGGCAGCATCGGCAGGGCGGTGAGCCACGGCTGCATCCGCATCGGCAACGCCGACATCACCAAGCTGGCGATGATGCTGCCGCTCGGCACACCACTCATCGTCGGGC
>JAFAUA010000099.1 GCA_019243595.1 Acidimicrobiia bacterium | reverse complement strand
GCCCCGGATGGCCCCCCACCAGGCCAGCAGCGCATGCGGTGAGTTCTCGATGAGTGTCGCGACCCGGTCGCCCGGACGCAGCCGCAGCTCGGCGAGGGCGTTGGCCAGGCGGCTGGAGGTGCACTCGACGTCGGCCGCCGAGAGCTTGGTGCCGGTGATGTCGAGATACTCGCCGTCGGGATCGGTGTCCAGACGAGCCTCGAGCAGCGACGGCACCGTGTGCTGCTCGTCGCTCAGCCAGACGTCTCTCGGCATGGTGAGGGTCAGCTTGTCACCGCGGGCAGGACGACCTCGGCGAGCAGGCGCAGGTTCTCCCACGCGCCTTCGGGCGGCAGTCCGCCACACATGGGATGAGTGGTGACGCCGGTGACCGCGCCGGAGCGCACGCGGGCAATGAGCTCGTCGGGAGTCCAGACGACGTACGCACCCGCGTCGCGCATCTCGTCGACGGTCTTGGAGCTGTCGCGGACCACCGAATCGTTCTGGCCCTGCCAAGAGTCGTACACGCGCGCCTCGTGGAGAAGATGCTCGCCGTAGCGGTCCCAGAAGGCGTCGGGATCCTCGGCGCAGAAGATCGTGCCCGGGCCCGGGGGCGGCAGGAAGATGGTGCCGGGCTCACGCCCCAGCTCGCGACAGGCCTCCCGGTAGCACTCGGCCAGCGACGGGTCGCTCACCTGTGGGAAGAAGTCGAGCCCGAGGCGAGCCGCCCGCTTGGCCGCGGCCTTGGACACGCCGCCGTAGAACGCCATCGGATGCGGCTTGCTCATCGGCGCCGGGGTCACCTGCACGGTGCGTCCCTGGTAGGTGAACGGCTCGCCGGTCCACGCCTTGAGCACCGTCTCAACCGCCGTCTCGATGTCGTCGCCACGGCTCTTCCAGGGGCGGTCGAACATCGCATATTCCTCGGGCCGGTACCCGAGGCCGAACACGTACCCCACGCGCCCACCGCTCACGTTGTCGAGCACTGCCGTGTCCTCGGCCAGGCGCAGCGGGTCGTGGAGAGGAGCGAGCATGGCGGCGATGGTGATGCGGATGCTCTTCGTACGGGCGGCCATGGCGGCGGCCACCACCAGCGGCGAGGGCAGGTAGCCGTCGTCGACGCCGTGGTGCTCGGAGACGGCGATGTTGGCGAAGCCGTGCTCGTCGCAGTAGGCAGCCTGGTCGAGCGCAGCGGCGTAGATCTCGTGGCGCGGCGTCGACGCGAACGCCGGACGGCGGAGGTCGTAGCGCGCAGTGAAGTGGACCACGATGCTGGTGGAAACTAGCCAGGTCATGTCTGATCCGCTCCAGCAACTGCTCGACATCGAGGCCATCAAGCAGCTCAAGGCCCGCTACTTCCGCTGCATGGACACCAAGGACTGGGTGGGCTTCCGCGATGTCTTCACCGCTGACGCTGTTCTGGAGGCCGAGGGACGCCGCCGCGAGGGCGGGGACGACATCGCCGGCTTCATCTCCAAGCTGCTGGCCGACGTGGTCACCGTCCACCACGGTCACATGCCCGAGATCACTCTGACCGGGCCCGACACGGCGACGGGGGTGTGGGCGATGTTCGACTACGTCGAGTTCCCCGAGCACCCGTCGGCCAGCTTCCGCGGGTACGGGCACTACAACGAGGAGTACGTGCGCGAGGACGGAGGCTGGCGCATCCGGCGGCTCGTGCTCACCCGCCTGCGGGTCGACCCGTTGACCGATGGCTAAAGGGACTTTGGGTGCGCGCGCCGAATTCTTTCCTATGCGGGGGGCGCGCTCTTTCTCTGTGTTCGCGGCCGCGCTGCTCCTGGCCGGCAGCGGCGGTCTTGTCGGCGCGCACGCCGCGACGTCGACCCTGCCGACGGTGCCGCCCGCGATCGCAGATGCGCCGTGCGGGCCGGGATCCAAGCCCGAGACCGGTACCCAGGGGCGGGTCAGCGCTGCAGACGTGGCGAGCGGCCGCGCCGCCCAGGGCTACACGTGCAACACCGAGATCCGCTCTCACTACGGCCGCACAGGCGGCTTCAAGGTCTTCCGCTACATCGACGCCGCAGGCCACGAGTGCGCGTTCTACGACTCGACCCTGCTGTTCCCCACGGCCGCCGCCCTGAACCCGACCCAGCGCCTCGGCGTCTTTGTGCTCGACATGGCCGACCCCGCCCACCCGGTGCAGACCGACGCCCTCACGACCCCGGCGATGCTGTCGCCGCATGAGTCGCTGAGCCTCGACACAAAGCGCGGTCTGCTCGCCGCCGACATGGGCTACCCCACGTTCAACCCCGGATTCGTCGACATCTACGACGTCCACAAGGACTGCCGCCACCCGCAGCTGCAGTCGAGCTCGCCCCTCGGCATCCTGGGCCACGAGGGCAACTTCACACCCGACGGCAACACCTTCTGGGTGAGCTCGGCCGGCGGCAAGACGTTCACGGCCCTCGACATCTCCAACCCGGTGGTGCCCAAGCTCCTGTGGACGTCGGCCAAGTACGCGATCCATGGCCTCAACGTCAGCGACGACGGCAATCGTGTGTACGCCGCCGACCTCGGCAATTCGCCGGGGCTCTGGATTTTCGACAGCAGCGACATCCAGAAGCGGCTGCCGAACCCACAGATGCGGGTCGTCAGCCACCTGACGTGGCCCGAGGTCAGCATCCCCCAGGTTCCGATCCCGGTGACGATCGGCGGCCATCCCTATCTGGTGGAGATCGACGAGTACTCCCGCGGAACAACCACGTCACCCAACAGCCCAGTCGGCGCGGCGCGCATCATCGACATCGGTGACGAGACGCACCCCAAGGTGATCTCCCGCATGCGTCTCCAGGTCAACCAGCCCGCCAATCGTGCTGGCGACCAGGTGAAGGACCCGGGCGCGAACTTCCTCGTTCAGGGGTACGCGGGCCATTACTGCGCCGTGCCCAGCCGCACCGACCCCGGGATCGCGGCGTGCAGCTTCATCATGTCGGGCCTGCGGGTCTTCGACATCCGCGACCCGTACCACCCGCGTGAGATCGCCTACGCCAACTCGGTCGTCAACGCGACTAAGCCCGGCGAGGGTGCGAGCGCCTTCGACATGTCGGCGCCCGCCTTCGCCCCCGAGCGGGGCGAGATCTGGTACGCCGACGGCAACAGCGGCTTCTACAACGTTCACCTCACCAACGGGGTCTGGCCGTTCGCGACTGCCGCAGCCGGTACCGCTCAGACCGCCCACCCGGCCGCCGTGCAAGCGGCCCGCGTGAACCAACCTGCACAACTAGCACCGGCTGCGCCGCCGGCCGCCCCTGCGGCCCAGCTGGCGACGACGGGGACATCGGTCCCGGTCGGCGCAGCGGGGGCTGCCCTCATAGGCGGCTTGGCACTCCTCGGCTTCCGGCGCCGGGTGGCGCCCCGGTAGAACGTGCGGCGGCAGGGACTTCCTCATCCCGCGCCGAATCGTCATCTCATGCGTCGGACCAGGATTTTTTCGATCGTCGTGGCAGCGTTGCTGCTCGGGCTCGCAGGCGGGACCACGAGCCTGGCGCGGGCGGCGTCGCCGACGGTCGATCCCGGTCCGACGCCCAAGGCGCAGTGCGGTCCAGGGTCGAAGCCCGAGACCGCAGAGCAGGGGCGGGTGCCGTCGTCGGACTTCAAGAGCGGCCGGGCGGCGCAGGGCTATACGTGCAACCTGGCGCTGATCGGACACGACGGCAGCAACGCCGGCTTCCGGGTGTACCGGTACATCGACGCCGCCGGCCACGAGTGCGGCTTCTACGACAGCGGTCCCCTGCTGCCGTTCCAAGTGTTCCTCAGCAGCCCGGGCCACACGGCGGGCGTGTTCGTCCTCGACATGTCGGACCCGGCCCACCCAAAGCACACGGACACGCTGACGACGCCAGCGATGATCACGCCGCACGAGTCGCTGAGCCTGAACGTCAAGCGGGGCCTGCTCGCTGCCGACATGGGCAACGCGGCAACGCTGCCCGGCTTCGTCGACATCTACGACGTCAGCAAGAATTGCCTGCATCCGACTCTGAAGTCGAGCGGGCCGTTCGGGATCTTCGGCCACGAGGGCACGTTCTCACCCGACGGGAACACCTTCTGGGTGAGCGGCACCGCGGGTCACACGATCGTCGCCCTCGACGTCACCAACCCCAGTGTTCCCGTGCCCATCTGGCTCGGAACGCAGTGGGTCGCCCATGGCATGAACGTGAGCGACGACGGCAACCGCCTCTACATCGCCGACATCGCCGACGCCGGCACCAACGCCGGGCTCACCATCCTCGACGTCAGCCAGATCCAGCAGCGCAAGCAGAACCCGCAGGTACGCGTCATCAGCCACACCTCCTGGCCCGAAGTCAGCATCCCCCAGACCGCGATCCCCGTCTCGATCAACGGCCACCCGTACCTGGTCGAGGTCGACGAGTTCAGCCGGTTGAACTACCCGAAGGGACCGCTCGACCGGTCGGCGCCCGTCGGCGCGGCGCGCATGATCGACATCGCCGACGACACCCACCCGAAGGTCGTCTCGAACCTGCGGCTCGAAGTCAATATGCCCGCCAACGAGCAGGGCCCCGAGCAGACCGATCCGGGCGGGACACCGATCATCGGCTACACGGCGCACTACTGCGCGGTTCCCTCGCGCGTCGATCCGGGAATCGTGGCGTGCGGCTTCCTGTCGTCGGGCATGCGCGTCTTCGACATCCGCGACCCGCTCCACCCCAAGGAGCTGGCGTACGCCAACCTCCCGGTGGTCAGCCACCAGACCCCCGAGCTCCCCTCGTGGGCAGCGAGCGCGCCCGCCTTCGTGCCCGAGCGCGGCGAGATCTGGTACTCGGACGGCTTCAGCGGCTTCTACGCCGTGCGCTTCCTCAACGGCGTGTGGCCGTTCAAGACCGCGTCAACCGCAGGTGCCTCGGTGTTGGGCGCGCGTGCATCCGTAGGGTCGCCATCGCCGGCGCCGCCCACTGCCTCCGGTCCGGCGCCCGGCGCAACGCCTGCTGCACCAGCGGCTGAGCTGGCCACGACGGGCGGACACGCTCCGATCGCAGCCGCGGGCATCGCGTTGTTCGCCGGATTTGGCCTCCGCCGGCTCCGGCGTCGCCTCCCCCCCTCTGTGTAAAAGCAGCGCGTCTTTCCACAGGATCAGCCCTCTTACGATCCACAGGCCGCCTGCCACAGGATGGGGCCTTCGTTCTCGGAAGGGGAACGTGGAAGGCGGGGGTGGCGAGGATGGCAGAGCGCATTCTGTGGCGGTTGCTCACGGGCGTCGAAGCGGTGATCTACGGACCGCCGATGCTCGTCTCCAGTTGGTTCCGTGGCGACCACGGTTACGGCGGCCACGATCCGCTGGCGACGGATCCACCCGCGGGGCGCGGCGACTCCGTACTTTGATGGCGATGGCGTTGACGACTGACGAGACCGCGGTCCTCAAGTTGGTCGCGGCCGGGGCGGCGTCGGCGCACGACGTGGCGCGCTTCGGCGGCCCTGATGTCGTGAGCGCGGTCAAGGTCCTCGTCGGCCTCCAGCGCAAGGGGCTCGTCGAGCGTCGCGTGCTCCGTGACGGCGAAGGCGCCGTTCGCCATTCGGCCCACTTCCTCACGCCAGTGGGCCAGCTCCGCCTGCGCTAGCGGCCCTTGAACTCTGGCGGGCGCTTTTCCTGAAAAGCGCTGAGTCCCTCCCGGAAGTCCTCGCTGCGTGACGAGAGCTCGAGGGCGAACGCTTCGTTGCGGAGGTGCTCCTCGAGCCCGACGGATGCACCAGCGTGCAGCAGCCACTTGGTGAGGCCGAGTGCGACGGTTGGCCCTTTGGCGAGCTCGACGACGACGGCTTCCGCGCCGGCTTCGAGCTCGTCGTCCGGAACGCTGCGGTGCACGAGCCCCCACTCGAACGCCGTGGCCCCGTCGACCGCTCGGCCGACGAGGAGCATGTCTCGAGCGCGCACCTCACCGATGCGGCGGGGCAGCAGCCACGTGCCGCCGCTGTCGGGCGTGAACCCCCGTTCAGTAAACGGCTCCCAGAGGCGAGCGTCGTCACTCACCACGGCGACGTCGGCCGCCAGCAGCAGGTGGAGCCCGATGCCGGCCGCCCACCCGCGCGCCGCGCACACCACCGGGGTCTGCACGGTCAGCAGCAGCGGAATCAGGCGGTGGGCCTGCGACGGCAACCGTCGCTGGATGCTGCCGGCCCGTCGCTTCTGCCCGCTGGGCTGGTTGCGGCCCAGGATGTCGAAGCCACCGCAGAAGTGATCGCCGTTCCCGGTGAGGAGGATGGCGCGGACGGCCTCGTCCTTCCCGGCCGACTCCACGGCGTCGATCAGGCCGGCCACCATTCCGTCGTCGATGGCGTTGCGTTTGTCCGGGCGGTCCAACGTCAGGCGGAGGACGCCCGCGTCGTCAAGCGCGACCTGGAGCCCGTCGACCGACGAGTAACTCACGAGGACGCGAAGCGATCGACGAGGGCGTCGAGTGTCTGCTGGCAGGTCGTCGCCTCGCCCGGCGCGTCGGGCAACTGCACGTCTCCGTGCTCCCGCGACGGCAGCAGGATCGTGGCGTGGCCGGGCGTCGTCACCTGCCCCCGCTGGTTCTCGCCCCAGACGTCGCAGTCAACCGCCGGACGGTCGCCGTCCGTCATGTACTTGCGCGTCACGCGCCCGCGCATCCAATGGGTGTCGCCGACGTAGTTGAACTTGCGGAACTCGCAGTCGAGCTTCCAGAGCCAGGCGTCGTCGCCCATCCAGTCGGTGCACAGGTGGATCAGCCATACCTCGCGCATGCGTCCGTAGTCGTACATTGCCGGATTACCGGCGGCGCGGGCCCACTCGGGATCCCAGTGCACGCGCTGCTGGACGTCGGGGATGTTGAGGTCGTCGGGCCGGAAGAACCGCGGCATCTTCTGGCGCTGGTCATAGCCGAGGCGCAACGCCCGCACGCCGTAGAGGCCCATGCCCATCCCCACGTGCCAGCAGATCATGTCGGTGACGCGGAGCGGGCCTTTGACCAGCGGGCCGAGCTCGTCACCCTCGGCGACGTCCTCCCAGTAGCGGGGGGCGTCGCCCCGTCGGCGCTCGCGCTCGCCGGCGTACACGGCGTCGATCTCCGCCAGTTGCTCGTCGGAGTACGGCTCGATCCGCGTCTCGTCGTACTTCTTGCGCTCGGTCGCCTTCTCACGATCGGTGCGGATCATCAGGCGGTACTGAGCAGCCAAGACGGGACCGTCGGCTTCAGCGAACACCTCGGCCGTCCACTCGTGCACGGCCCGGTCCGCGAACTCGCTCTCCTTGTCGTTGACGCCGACCAGCGCGTTGCGACGGGTCATGCGCGTGCCGGGCCGCATCGGCCCCCACCACTCGCGGAAGCTGCCCCCGTAGAAAGCGTGGGCGCCCCGGATGGGATCGCCGCGCAGCAGCTCTTTGATGTCGGGGTCGAGGGTCGTCACCTCGTTCTCGCCGACCACCGTGTCGCCGCCGACGAGCGGCGGCGGTGCGATCACGCCTTCCCAGCGCGTCTTCGCCGCGTAGTCGGGGTCGCACCACAGCGGGTTGTCGTCGCCGTACGCCTGGGCGACCTGGCGAAACGCGTCCTCGTTCGGCACGAGGTAGTGGGGCGGCACCGGATGGGGATACGGGACACCGATGCGGCGACGGAGCTGGGCGACGCCCTCGTCGGTGATCCCGCCCACGTGCATAACGTATATCTTCCGCTCCGATGGCCAGGCTGGCGCTCGACCGCACGTCGTCGTCGGCGGAGGTCACCGAGGCCGTACGCGCGTGGGTCGACGAGCACGTGCCGGGCGCGTGGCGCGACGCAGCCGAGCGTGGCGGCCGGGCCGCCATCCGGGAGGTGCGCAGCCGGGCCGACTACGAGGCCTGGTATCCCGTCTTCGCCGACAGCGGTTTGGTCGTCGCCACCTGGCCCGTTGCCTACGGCGGCCTCGACCTGTTGCCGGACCAGGCCCGCATCGCACAAGAGGAGCTCGCTCCCTACAACCTCGGGCGGCTGAACCCCCTTGGCCTCAGCGCCGTCGCCCCTCCCCTGTTCGCCTACGGCACCGAGGAGCAGCGGCAGCGATTTCTGCCGCCACTCGTGCGCAACGAGGAGAAGTGGTGTCAGTTGCTGAGCGAGCCGGGCGCTGGGTCCGACCTGGCGTCGCTCGCCACCCGCGCCGTGCGGGACGGCGAGCAGTGGATCGTCAACGGCCAGAAGGTGTGGACGACGTGGGCCCACACCTCGGACTTCGCCGTGTGCCTGGCCCGTACCGACCCGTCGGTGCCGAAGCGTCAGGGCCTGACCTACTTCATCGTCGATCTGCACGCACCCGGGGTCGACGTGCGGCCGCTGCGCCACATCGGCGGCGAGGTCGACTTCAACGAGGTGTTCCTCGAGGACGTGCGGGTTCCCGAAGCGCATCGCCTCGGGCCGGTCGGTGAGGGGTGGCGCGTCGCCAACACCACCCTCTCCGGTGAACGCCAGATGGTGTCGGGCGCCGGGTCCGGCGGCGTCGACCGCATCGGCGGGGCGGGCGCCGAGCGTCTGCTCCGGCGAGCGGCTGAGCTCGGCCGCACCGGCGAGCCGCTCGTCCGCCAGCAGCTGATGCAGCTCTACAGCGAGGAGCGCATCCGGGCGTGGACCAACGAACGGGTGCGCGCCACCGTGCGCGCCGGCGGCACACCCGGCCCGGCGGCCTCGATCGGCAAGGTGCACGGTGCGTCGCTCAACCAGCGCCTCCAGCTGCTGGCCGCCGACCTCCTGGGCATGGCGTCGACGGCGTGGCCCGAACCGTGGCTCGACGGCATGCCGTTCGAGGCCAAGGGCATGCTGCGCAGCCGCGCCAACACCATCGAGGGCGGCACCTCGGAGGTCAACAAGAACATCCTCGGCGAGCGGGTGCTCGGTCTCCCCCGCGAGCCAGACCCGTGGCACGACCTCCCGTGGCAGGACGTGCCACGGAGCTGACCCGTGGCTCCCGTCGATCGCTAGATCGGCACCACCTGGTAGAGACCGTCGAACACCGGCGTGCTGGTGATGGCGTCACCGAACCGCGACTGCATCGCCAACTCGACCATGTCCGGATCGGTGTTCCACATGTCGCCGACGCGGCCACATGTCTTCGCGTCTGCGAACTCGAAGCTCAGCATCGTCATCCCGCTGCCCATGCCCGCATAACCCATCTGCCAGCAACGGGCGTTCGTGGCGCCCGCCCGTTCGACGAGCTCGCAAGCCCGCCGTGCCTGCTCAAGGCCCTCCTCGAACTTGCCGGGGATCGGGCGTGACACATGCACGGAGATGATCGTGCCGAGTGTTGGGTTGTTCTCGCGCAGCGGGATTTCCGTCGCGGTGTTGAACTGCAGGATCTCCGACGGTGCGTTCTCCGCCGACACGCGGGCGATGAACGCTTGGAACTCGGCATCGGCGTTGACGGCGTCGCCCACCTCTCCCCACGCCTCGCCGCTCGGATACTCCGTCGAGAACGTGAACGTGCCGCTCGGCTCACCGGACGCGATCGCCATGCACAGCCTCGGATGCTCTGCGCCGAGACGATCGAACAGCTTGACCACCTCCACACCCATCGCCAGATGGTCCTCCATGCGGCCCGGCTTCACCCGACCGACAACGGAATCCTGAACCCTTGCCATCCAAACCCCCTCGGCTCGGCCTCCCCGCCCGCCAGCCTTGCCGGTGACAACCACCGTTTCCACCGAAAGTTTGAGGCTCTTGTGGGGGTTTGCCCGCCTTCGACGGCGCCGTAGTGTCCGGGCGTGAAGCCGACACCGCCGGAAGGGCCGTGGGCCGAGCGACTGTTCCCGCCGCCCACCGACCACGGGATCGCCGAGCCCGACCGGGCCGTCACGAACGTTCCCTCGGGAACTGGCGGCGGCGACGAGAGACCGAGCGGCGAGCGCTGGTACCAGGGCGGCGGCCGCGTAGGTGAGAAGGCGCACCGGGAGATCGTCGTCTACCCGCCGACGCGCGGCCTGCAGACCCAAGGCGACCCCTTCGAGCCGGTGAAGATCGGCGTGCTCGTCGACATGGACATCGGTCAGCTGCTCGCCGACTGGCTCGACCCGACGATCCTCGCCATCGAGGACGCCATGAACGAGGGGGTCTACGACCGGCCGGTGCAGCTGGTGGTCGCCGACGCGCGGGGTCTGCCGCGGGAGAACTATCTGAAGTGCCGTGCGGGCTACGAATGGCTCGTCGACGAAGGCTGCATCGTCGTGCTCGGCCCCATGATCTCCGACAACTGCCTACAACTGCAGGAGCTGATCAACCAACGCCGCTGCGCCTCCATCGGCTGGACCGGCGCGTGGAGGTTCGCCAGCGACTACTGCTTCACGGTCGCCAACGGCGACATCCCCACCGAGGGCGTGATGTGCGCCCAGTGGCTGTACGCCCAGGGTCACCGCAAGGTCGGCATGTTCTGGGAGCAGGGATCGTCAGGGCGCGACTACGCGGACTTCTTCCGCGAGGAGGCCGGCCGGCTGGGGATCACCATCACGCGGGAGGTCCGCCTCGGGCCCAATCCCCGCGACCTTGTCGACCACCTGGCCTCCATGCGCGACGCGGGCAGCGAGGGCCTCTACTACGGCGGCTATGGCTACTCCACGTTCCACTTCGCCAAGGCCTTCGCCGAGCTCGGCTGGGACCCGCCGCGCGTGATGGGAACGGCGTTCATGTTCTATTCGAACACCAACGAGTGGGCAGCCGCCCTCGAGGGTTGGCACGGCGTCGACCAGCTCGGTGAGGACGGCGCCAACCCCAACGCGTCTCCGAATCTCAACTACTTGGCCATGATCGAGCGCTTCCAGAAGCGTTTTGGCCGCACGTCGCGCAACGTTGTCGTCGCCCTCGCCTACGACACCGCCCGCGCCGCCATCCACGGGATCGCCAACGCCTCGATGGCCACACCCGAAGAGGTGCGCAACGGTCTCGAGCGCATCCGCTGGATGCCCGCGACAAACGGCGGCCCCAGCTGCTACGTCCAGTTCGGTCCCCACGACCACAAGGGGTACAAGGGCGACTTCCTCACCATCCGCGAGCTCCGCGGCGGTGAGCTGAGGTTCGACGGCTACCACCGACCGGAGTGGCCGTCGAACGCCGAGGCCTAGCTAGCT
>JAFAUA010000051.1 GCA_019243595.1 Acidimicrobiia bacterium | reverse complement strand
CGAGGCCCACCGCCGCGGTATCCGGGTGGTCACCGAGCTGGTGCTCAACCACACCTCCGATCAGCACCCTTGGTTCCAGCGGGCACGACGGGCGGCGCCCGGCAGTAAGTGGCGTGAGTTCTACGTCTGGAGCGACACGCCCGAGCGGTACCAGGACGCCCGCATCATCTTCAGCGACTTCGAGTCGTCGAACTGGGCGTGGGATTCGGTGGCCGGTGCCTACTACTGGCATCGCTTCTACTCCCACCAGCCCGACCTCAACTTCGAGAGCCCCCGCGTGCGCGAGGAGATGCTGCGCGTCGTCGACTTCTGGCTGGGGATGGGCGTGGACGGCCTGCGCCTCGACGCCGTGCCGTACCTGTTCGAGCGGGAGGGCACCACGTCGGAGAACCTGCCCGAGACACACGCCTTCCTGAAGGAGCTGCGCGCCCACGTCGACGCCAAGTTCACCGACCGCCTGCTCCTGGCCGAGGCCAACCAGTGGCCAGAGGACGCGAGCGCCTATTTCGGCGACGGCGACGAGTGCAACATGGCGTTCCACTTCCCGGTCATGCCGCGGCTGTTCCTCGCCGTCGAGCAGGAAGACCGCTTCCCGGTCGTCGACATCCTCCAGCAGACGCCAGAGATCCCGGCGAACTGTCAGTGGGCCGTCTTCTTGCGAAACCACGACGAGCTGACACTCGAGATGGTGAGCGACGAGGAGCGGGACTCGATGTACCGCTCCTACGCCCGCAACCGCCAGGCCCGCATCAACCTCGGCATCCGTCGCCGGCTGGCGCCGCTGCTCGGCAACGACCGCCGCAAGATCGAGCTCATGAACGCCCTGCTGCTGTCGCTGCCGGGGACGCCGGTCCTCTACTACGGCGACGAGATCGGCATGGGCGACAACATCTATCTGGGGGACCGCAACGGCGTGCGCACGCCGATGCAGTGGAGCGCTGACCGCAACGCCGGCTTCTCACGGGCCAACCCCCAGCAGCTCTACCTCCCGGTGATCATTGACCCCGAGTACCACTACGAGGCGCTCAACGTCGAGGCCCAACACAACAACCCGAACTCGCTGTTCTGGTGGACCAAGCGCATGATCGCCCTGCGCAAGCGCTCGGGCGTGATGGGTCGGGGCGACATCGAGTTCCTGTTCCCCGACAACCCCAAGGTCCTGGCGTTCACACGCACCTACCGGGACGAGCGGGTCCTGGTTGTCGCCAACCTGTCGCGACACGCCCAGTACGTCGAGCTCGCCCTGCAGGACTTCGAAGGCACCGTGCCGGTCGAGGTCCTCGGCGGCACCCGCTTCCCACCGGTCGGGCGCCTTCCGTACCTGCTGACGCTGGGCCCGTACGGCTTCGTATGGCTGTCCCTCGAGCAGCACACGGCCGACGCCACTGCGACGGGCGGCATCCCAAAAGCCGTGCCGGTGAGCGGGGCGTGGGAGTCGGTCTTCGCCGGCCGCGACCGCTCGGGCCTCGAGCGGGTGATGCGCACGTGGCTGCGCGGCAGGCGTTGGTATGCGGGCAAAGAGCGCCAGGTCTCGTCGATGCGGATCACCGCCACCGTTCCCCTCCCCGATCGCATCACGCTGACGTTTGTCTCCGTGACCTACACCGAGGGTGAGCCCGAGACCTACGTCGTGCCCCTGGGCATCGCAGAAGGCGAGCAGGCCGACTGGTTGGTGCGCGACGTCGCCCAGTCGATCGTCGCCATGCTGCGCCGTCCTTCAGGGGAGGAGGAGACGGCGCTGCTGTACGACGCCTCCTACCTTCCCGCCTTCGGCACCCAGCTGCTCGACGTGATCGGCAAGCGCCGCCGGGTCAAGGGCGACGCGACACTCATCGGCCACGCCCACCCCGCGCTTCGGCGCCTTGGCGGGGCAGTGGGTGCCGACGGACTCCCGCTCGAGGTCCACATCCCTCGCGCCGACCAGAGCAACAGCTCGATCGTGTTCGGGGACCGCTTCATCATGAAGCTCTTCCGCAAGATCGAGCCCGGCGAGAACCCCGACCTGGAGATCGGCCGCTTCCTGACAGAGCGGGCCCGGTTTCCAAACGTGCCGTCCCTCTGCGGCGCGCTCGACTACCAGGACGCGGGCGGCGACGAGCCAGCGACGGTTGCCGTCGTTCACCAGCTGGTCCCCAACGAGGGCGACGCATGGAGTCACGCCCTGGGCTCCCTGGGCCGCTACTACGAGCGCCTGCTGTCCGAAGGCGAGAGCCTGTCGGCCGACGTCGAGCAGCTGCCGCCCGTGTTGGCGCTCGCCGACGAAGAGCCGAGCGAACTGGCCGAGGGCCTGCTGGGCGACTATCTGGACCTGGCCGAGCTGCTGGGCCGGCGCACCGCCGAGCTGCACGGCGCCCTGGCGTCTGACGCCACCGACCCCGCCTTCGCCCCCGAACCGGTCACCGCCCACTACCAGCGGGCGCTCTACCAAGGCATGCGGGCCAGCGCCCGACGCCGCTTCCGTGAGCTGCGGCGGTCGCTGCGCTCGCTGCACGATCCGGCGAAGGCGCTGGGCGAGGAGGTCGTGGCGCGCGAGGAAGAGGTCATGGCCCGGTTCGAGGCCGTGAACGGCGATCGGGTCCGGGCGTCGCGGATCCGCGAGCACGGCGACTATCACCTCGGCCAGGTGCTCTACACGGGCAACGACTTCGTCATCATCGACTTCGAAGGGGAGCCGGCGCGTCCCCTGAGCGAGCGCCGAATCAAACGCGTCGCGCTGCGCGACGTCGGCTCGATGCTGCGCTCCTACGACTACGCGGCCGAGGTCGGCCGCATCGACGTCGCCGAGCGGGGCCTCGTCGAGCGCGAGTCGGAGGCGTTCGAGGGACTGGCGGCGTGGGCCGCCTTCTGGCAGCGGTGGGTGAGCGCCGCCTTCGTGCGCGGCTACCGCCAGGCGGCCAAGCCGCCGTTC